>DAHWQF010000684.1 GCA_027334785.1 Acidimicrobiaceae bacterium | reverse complement strand
CGTCGCAAACGGCACCGATGGGCCGACCCGGGCACGTTGTGACCGACCGAGGGACCGAGGAGCCTCTATTGATGGCCGTGCCGACCGCCAACGTGGTCCCCCTGCGTCCCGACGGCGAGGACTGGCCGACCCCACCACAGCCAGCGGCCTTCACCGGGCTCGCCGGTGACATCGTCCGCGCCATCGAGCCGCATACCGAGTCCGATCCCGTCGCCGTCCTGGTGCAACTGCTGGTCGCCTTCGGCTCGGTGATCGGCCGCGGTGCCCACTACGCAGTGGAGGCAACCCGCCATCACAGCAACGAGTTCGTCGTACTGGTCGGCCCCAGCGCCAAGGCCCGCAAAGGATCATCCTGGGACCACGTGGAGCGGATCTTCGCCGAGGTCGACCCGGTATGGGTGGGGAAACGGACGGTCTCGGGACTGTCCTCCGGCGAGGGGCTGATCTGGAACGTGCGCGACAACCCTGCCGACGATGACGATCACAGCCGACAAGGCGGTGACAAGCGGCTATTGGTGCTCGAGGCGGAGTTTGCCGCGGTCTTGAAGATGACAGCACGAGACGGCAGCACCCTTTCACCTGTGGTGCGCAACGCCTGGGACGGCAAAGCACTGCAAACGTTGACCAAGAACAGCCCGGCCCGTGCCACCGGCGCCCACGTCTCGATCATCGGCCACATCACGGCTGACGAGCTGGTGCGGATGGTCACCGCTACAGAAGCTGTGAACGGGTTCCTCAACAGGTTCATGTTGTTCGCGGTCCGCCGCTCCAAGCTCCTGCCCGAAGGCGGCAGCATCGACCAGGTCGACTGGGCACCCATGCTCTCTCGCCTGTCCACCGCCATCCAGGCGGGAAGGACGGCCGGCCGGCTAGGTTTCGACGACGCTGCCCGAGAACGTTGGTGGCAGCTTTACCCGGCCCTCAGCGAGCCAGAGCCCGGCCTCCTCGGCGCGGCTACCGCCCGAGCCGAGGCCCACGTCGTGCGCCTCGCCCTGCTCTACGCACTGTTCGAGGGCGCCGATCGCATCAGCCTTGCTCACCTCGACGCTGCGGTCGCCCTTTGGGACTACGCGGCCCGCTCGGCGCGCTGGGTCTTCGGGGGCACCTTGGGCGACCCCCTCGCTGACGAGATCTACCGAGCCCTGCTCGAAGAACCCACTGGCCTGACGCGCTCAGGGATCAGGGACCTCTTCAACCGGAACCGCAGCTCCAAAGACATCGGCCATGCCCTCCAGAGCCTCGCCGCCACAGGACGCGTCAACGTCGAACGCCGCCACGAGCGCGGTCGTCCCGCCGAGATCTGGCGAGCACATCCCAGCTAATCCCAGTCAGCCTCGTCTACCACCGGGCTTCAACGTTGCAGGATCGGCCCAAGCCCTTCCCCCAGCTGACACAGCCTGGTCCGCTGTCCCGACGCCAACCGCCCCCTGGGGGGCGGGCGGCAGCGGGGGGAGCACTCGCCGCCGACCAGGCGTGAAGCTCGCCGCGACGAAGGTCCTCACGTCGGTGCATTCGGTCGTTTAGGTCGTATGGCGTTACGTCGTTGCGGACGCGTCTCTTACGTGCCGACCAGGGGCAATATCCCACAATCGGCTGTTAACTACAGATAATTCCAGGAAGGCGAGGAGGGGGTCAGGGGCGCGATAGCGCCCTGGTTTGGTCTTGGGTGGAGCGACGGACGCGATGGCCTGCTCAGCGGCGCGCATGTCCGCGTGGAGGTAGAAGGCGTACGTGGTCGCGATGTCCTCGTGGCCGAGGATGAGCGCGATGACCTCGATGGGGATTTCTTTGGCCCGAAGTCGCATGGCACAGGTGTGCCTTCTTCCCGCAGTGGCCGTGTGCGATAGGGGTGGTGTCGCGATTGCGGTGCGCGTCGCGATTTGGCATCGGGGCGGTTGGGCTCGTGTAGCGATTCGCTCTGCTGGGTGTGACGGATTTCACGTGTTTGGCTGTGCGCGGTCTGGGCGGGCCGTGAGGTGGCGAATGTTGCCGGGGTGGGCGAGGGTGAGCCGTAGCTGGGTGATCTGGTCGTGTTGGGCGGCAAGACGGCTGAGTGCCCGGGTTTTGAAGTGGGACAGCTCTGCGATTGTTTGGTCGCGTT
>DAHWQF010000683.1 GCA_027334785.1 Acidimicrobiaceae bacterium | reverse complement strand
GCCGGCCCCCCGAGGCCCCCCGACCGCCCCCCGACCGCCAGGGCGCCGTCGAGGCTGGAGATCATGTTGACGCGGACGAAGGGCCCCATGTCGGGGGGCGGCAGCCCCGAGGTATACGCCTCGAACAGGTTGACCCGTTCCGACATAGACGGCAGCAGTGACCTCATAGGTGCGCCTTCCGGCTCTCTTTCGTCCCTGAGAACGTTAGTTGCCCTCGCCGGCGCCTCTGCCCCGCCCCTTCACTACGATGGCGCGGTGCCGGGTCACCGAGCGGAGCGGGGAGCGACCGGCCTCGTCAGTGTCGAAGAGGCTCGCCGGCGGGTGCTCGCCAGCTGCCGGCGCCTGGAGCCCCGAGAGTTCCCGGCCGCTCGAGCGCTCGGGCTCGTCCTCGCCAGCCCCGTTCGTTCGCCGGAGGATATACCCTCCTTTGCCAATTCGGCCATGGACGGCTACGCAGTGCGTTCGGCGGACGTTGCCGGCGTCCCGGCCAAACTGCGCGAGGCTGGGGTCGTCGTTGCCGGGGACCCGCCGGGGACGGTGGTGGTCGGCGAGGGCGAGGCCGCCCGCATCATGACCGGCGCGCCCCTCCCAGCCGGAGCCGACGCGGTGTGCATGGTGGAGCACACCCGCTCTGAGGACGGCTGGGTCATGATCGAGGAGGCCGTGGCGAGAGGCACCCACGTGCGCCCCCAGGGTGACGACATCCGCGCCGGCGACGAGGTGTTCGCAGCCGGCACTTGCCTCGGCGCTCCCCACGTGGCGGTCCTGGCAGCCGTCGGTGCCGGCAAGGTGCTCGCCTACCCGCGGCCTCGCGTGGGGGTCCTCTCGACGGGTGATGAGCTAGTCAGCGCACCCGGACCGCTCCCTCCCGGCAAGGTGAGGGACAGCAACCGCCCGGGCCTCTTGGCCCAGCTCCGTTCGGACGGTTTTGAGGCAGCTGACCTCGGCACTGTGGCCGACGACGCCCGTGCCCTCTCGCGGACCCTCGTAGACGCGGCGGAGGCGTACGACGCGGTCTTGACGAGCGGAGGCGTGAGCATGGGGGACCGGGACCTCGTCAAAGTGGTCCTGGGGCAACTTGGTGGCGAGCAGGCCTGCTGGCTCCAGGTCGCGGTCAAGCCCGCCAAGCCGCTCGCCTTTTCCATCGTCGGGCCTCGAGGCGTGCCCGTGTTCGGCCTGCCCGGCAACCCGGTATCGGCATTAGTGTCCTACGAGCTGTTCGCCCGGCCGGCGCTACGTTACATGGCCGGCCACACCCGACTGGGCCGGCCGGTGCTGCGGGCAATATGCGACGAAGCTCTGCGGCGCCAGAAAGATGGCAAGCTCCATTTGGTCCGGGTGAGCGTCTTTCGCGGTGAGGGGGGAGAACTGCGCGCCCGGCGCTCGGGCGGCCAGGGCTCCCACCAGTTGCGGTCCCTGGCGCAGGCGGACGCCCTGGCGCTCGTCCCTGACGGGGAGGGCTTCGATGCGGGCGACCAAGTGGAGATCTGGGCCCTGGACCTGGGCGCTCTCGCGGCCGCAGGCTAGCATCGCAGTCTCGTGGGTGCCCGCCGGCGTGAGAAGTTTGTGGACCCGGCCCACTGGGTGAGCCTCGTCCCGTTTGGCGCGGGCCAGCAAAAACCTGACAACTATGGGGCTATTCGCAGTGCCATAGCCGAGAACAGTGACAACTTGGCGTACGCGTGGCGGATCCTTTCCCACGGAGTATGCGACGGGTGCGCGCTCGGGACCTCGGGCATGCGCGACTGGACGCTGGACCAGGTCCACCTCTGCAACGTCAGGCTCCGGTTGCTACGGCTCAACACCGCGCCCGCCTTCGACCCCGGGTTGCTCGCCGACGTGAGCAAACTGGAGGGGAAAAGGAGCACCGAACTGCACAAGTTGGGACGGTTGCCCTGCCCCATGGTGCGCCGGCGGGGCGAGGCCGGCTTCAGGCCCTCCACTTGGGACGAGGCCCTCGGCATAGTCGCGGGGAAATTGGGCGCCGCCCCGCCCGAACGGGTCGCCTTTTACATGACGAGCCGCGGCCAGCCCAACGAAAACTACTATGCCGCGCAAAAGGCGTTACGTGCCCTGGGCACCAACTCGATCGACAGCGCCGCCCG
>DAHWQF010000682.1 GCA_027334785.1 Acidimicrobiaceae bacterium | reverse complement strand
CTCGACGAGCGCCCCGGCCCGCTAGTGGTGGCATCGTTTTACTGGAAGCTGCTCGCTCTCGACGGCGCCGGGCCGGTGCTCGGCTCTTGCGCCAACTGCGGGGCGAGCCCCCCGGCCGTGAGCCTGGTGGCTTTCGACATCGCCCAGGGCGGGGCGCTCTGCCGGGCGTGCCGGCGGGGCGAGCCGTTCAGCCCCGCTGCCCACGAGCTTGTCTCCTGGATCTTGGGGGGCGGCCTGGCGCGAGCGCTCGAGGTTCCGGCGAGCTCGGTTACGGCCGAGGTGGCCCACCTGGCGACCGTCTCGCTCGAAGCGCACCTGGAGAAGCGCCTCCGCGCCGCCCGCGCCCTCGAGCCGGCCTAGCTCGGCCTCGTTCCACAACGGCGGAAGGGCGGGCACCTATGAGGACCGGCGGGAGGGCCGTGTGCTGAGCGGCGGGCTCGTCCCGAAGGCGGGCCCGACGCTCAGTGCCGGTCCCGCCCGCCCAGCTGGCCCTACCAGTTAAGCGTTCACGCTAGCCTGTGCCCCATGCCCGTTTCGATGGAAGAGCTGGTACGCCTGTGCAAAGCGCGTGGTTTTGTCTACCCTTCGGCCGAGATCTACGGCGGCTTCCGCTCCACCTACGACTACGGGCCGCTCGGGGTGCTGATGGCGCGCAACGTGAAGGACGCCTGGTGGCGTTCGATGGTGCAGCTGCGCCGGGAGGTTGTAGGCCTCGATGCCGCCGTCTTGTCGAGCCCGAGGATCTGGGAGGCGTCCGGGCACCTGAAAAACTTCACCGACCCCCTGGTCGACTGCCTGAACTGCAAGCAGCGCTGGCGTTCTGACGAACTGCCGCTCGCGCCCAAACGCCCGGGGCCTGGCTCGCCCGAGCCCGCCGAGGAGATGGTCCCCACCTGCCCCAATTGCCAGGGCCAGGACTTCACCGACGCGCGCCCGTTTAACTTGATGTTCAAGACCTTCGTCGGCCCCCTCGAAGACGAAGGTGCGGTTGCGTACCTTCGGCCGGAAACGGCCCAGGGCCACTTTGTCAACTTTGCCAATGTGCTTCAGTCCGAACACCTGGTGCCCCCCTTTGGCACGGCGCAGATCGGCAAGAGCTTCCGCAACGAGATAACCCCGGGCAACTTCGTGTTCCGCACCCGCGAGTTCGAGCAGATGGAGCTCGAGTACTATGTCCCGCCGGCCGACGCCTCGCGTTGGTTCGACTACTGGTGTAGCGAGCGTTTTGACTGGTACGTACGCCACGGCATCCCCCGCGAGATGCTCCGGCTGCGCCACCACGCCAAAGAAGAGCTGTCGCATTACTCTGCTGCCACGGTGGACGTGGAGTTCGCCTTCCCCTGGGGCTGGGGCGAACTCGAGGGGATCGCCAACCGCACCGACTACGACCTGAAGGCCCATGCCGCTGCGAGCGGGCAGGTCCTCGAGTACTACGACTCGGCATCAGGCCAGCGGTACGTGCCCTATGTCATCGAGCCCGCCGCCGGCGTCGCCCGGGCCATGATGGCGTTCCTGATCGCTGGTTATACGACCGATGAAGTCGCCGGCGAGCAACGGACCTCTTTGCGACTGCACCCGAGGATCGCGCCGTACCAGGTGGCTGTCCTGCCTCTGTCCAAGAAAGAAAACCTCTCCTCGTTTGCCCTGGAGGTCCTCGCGCTCCTCCAGCCGGTCACTATGTGCGATTACGACGACACCCGCTCGATAGGGCGGCGCTACCGCCGCCAAGACGAGATCGGTACGCCGCTGTGCGTGACTGTCGATTTCGATTCGCTCGAAGACAAGGCCGTGACGATCAGGGACCGGGACTCGACCCAGCAGGAGCGCGTCCCGGTAGACCGGCTGGTGGAGGCCGTGACGGCCCGCCTGGCCTGGTAAAGGGCGGCTGGCCGCCCGTACCTGCTTGGTGGTCGGCACTGTTCGCTCAACGGCTCTTGGCCGGCGGGAGACCCGGCGCTGCCCTGCGGGCCGGCCTTCGGAACGAGCCCGCCGGCCAGCCCACGGCCCTCCCACCGGTAGCCGCCTTGACGTTCGTTCCGGCAGGAGGGGCGGTCCCGCCCGCCGCCCCCGGCTAGTGCCGTCCCGCCCTCGGGCCCGGGCTCCAGTGC
>DAHWQF010000681.1 GCA_027334785.1 Acidimicrobiaceae bacterium | reverse complement strand
GCCGCCGTCCTGCCCCGGCGCAGGATGGCCAAGACCCGCAGCACCAGTTCCCGAGGGCTGAACGGCTTGGCCAAGTAGTCGTCTGCGCCGAGCTCGAGGCCCAGGATCCGGTCTTCGGCGCTCACCTTCGCCGTGACTATGAGGACGGGTACATCAGAATTGCGGCGCAGTTCCTTGGAAACTTCCAACCCCGGGACGTCCGGCAACCCGAGGTCGAGCACCACGAGGTCAGGTGGCGACTTGGCCGCCATGCTGATCGCCTCGGCCCCGGACCCCGTGGTCATCACAACGAGGCCCTCGCGCTCTAGGAAACTCCTGATCAGGTCACGCAGCCGTGCCTCGTCTTCCACGACGAGCACCGTTGCTGCCATCGGGCCTCCTTGGCCGCTCCGTCAGGTGCATAATAACGGCTAGCTGCACCACGCCTGGGTGGACCAGACCCCCTCCGACTACGATGAGGCTGTTCAGCGGGGAATCCTGTCATCTCTTGAGGCTGGGTAGCGACGGTACGAGAAGTGCAGCAAGCTTTGCCGGGCGAGGGCAAGACCGCCGCGCCGAGACGACGGGATCGCCCTCGCTGGCGCAACCGGGACGTGTGGGCGATCTCCCTCTCGGCGTTCTTCTCCGACACCGGGTACCAGGGAGTCCTCGCCGGCTTCCCCCTCTTCTTGGTCCTCACGTTGCACCAGCCGGTATGGGAGTTCGGCCTAGCGAGCGCCATAGCGTACGGGGGCGGCACGCTCTTTGCCGGGGCGGGGGCCCTGCTCGGGGACCGCTTCGGCCACCGGCGCGTGGCTATCACGGGCAACGCCCTCATCCCTTTGCTCTCGCTGTCGGCACTTTGGGCCAACCCGGCGGTTGCCATCGGACTTTTGTGCGCCGGATGGTGGGCGCGCAACTTCCGCACCCCGTCGCGGCGCGTGATGCTGGTCGAGGCGGTGCCCGACGAGGGCGACCGCAACTCGGTGTTCGGCTTCCTCCATGCTCTCGACATCGGTGGCGGGGCCCTGGCCGGGACCTACGTGCTGATCGCCGTCATCGAGCACGTGGCTTTCAAGTGGATCTTCTTGGGTAGCGCCCTCCCCCTCGCTATCGCCACCTTCTCCCTGACCCGCAGCACCACCGGCCGAAAAGAGCCGAGGAACACGCCCCAAAAAGAGGTGGTGCCCGGGGCCCCCCAACCGGCTCTCCCGGGGACCACGCCTTTGCTGGTTGCCGCGGCAGTGTTTGGCTTCACCTACTACAGCGTCGGCTTCCCTGTCCTCACCGCCGCCCAAGGTTCGGCCCACCTGAGCGTCGGGATCGGGGCCTTCCTCCTTTTGAACGCCGTGTCCGCCGCTACTGGCTACTTCGTTGGCCCCCGTCTCGGGAGCCGCCTCCCTGACCGTTTCCGTGACCTCGGTGCCCTCGGGTACCTGTTCTCCGTCGTTGGTGCCGCCCTACTCGCCTTCGGCTATGGTGAGCACCTGGGCACCGTCACGCTCATGTTCGGCGTCGTAGCCCTCGGCTTCGCGCTCGGCATCGTCGAGACCGTCGAACCTTCCCTAATGTCAGTGCTGAAACCCGGCCAGCGGGCAAGCAGGGGGTTCGGGGCACTGACGGCCGCTCGAAGCGTCGGGCTCACCCTCGGCAACGTCATCATGGGCTTGCTCTATGGCCTCGGGGCTGACTGGGCGTACGGCTACGCAGCGGTGGCGGGGGCAGCGGCCGTGGTGATCGTGCTTGGCGCCATCCCCGCAGCCCGGCGGGCAGAAGGGCAACAACGAACAAGACGAGAGGACAGAAGGCAATGAGCATTCTCCACGTAGCCACCGACGGCTCTGACCTAGATACGCGAGTTACACGCGTGTAGGTAGTCGCTGAGTACCCCGTACCTGCTGCGGGGCATTGACTACCACGGCGGAACGACATAAAGGCTCTGAGGGACGCGCTCCATTAGAAGTTGAAGTGTTTGTAATTCGTGTCGCCGGTCGCGGGGGCGAAAAGGGCGGGCGACCAGGTCGTGCCCGGTGGAGGCTTCCTTGCCGAGCGAGATGGCCGAGCACTTGGTGTCGTGGACCACGTTGTCCTCGATGACCCAGCCCTTGGCCCAGTTCGGGCCGATGAGCCC
>DAHWQF010000680.1 GCA_027334785.1 Acidimicrobiaceae bacterium | reverse complement strand
GCGGCTTGTGCTCGCCCGAGGCGCCGGTCCCAGCTGAGACGCTCGGTGCGCTTGCCACGGAGCCCTCCGGGATGGCCCACGATGGCGTCTAAGAGGTGCTCCCAGGCCACCAGCGCCGCGGCCCGCCGCCAGCGCGTTTCGGGGAAATGTTTCGCAATGTTGATGATCTGGTTACGGGCGGACCAAAAGGCACGCTGGCGCGCCACCTGGTCCGAGCTCTTGCCCCGGCGGTGCCACACGCGCATGGCAGGCTCGAACACCGTTTCGTAACCGAGCGCCCACGCCCGGGCGCACAGGTCGACGTCCTCGTAATAAGCGAAGTAGTCGGGGTCGAAGCCGTCGAGCCGGCGGAGCAGCTCAGCTCGGGCGAAGATGTTGCACCCGTCTATTGCGGCCACCACTTTGCGCTCCGCTGGGGCGGGGCCGAGGACCGTGAACCCGCGTTCGGGGTCCATCTGCACCAGGGCGAGCCCGCCCTCCTGGCTCTCGGGGGCGCCCTCACCGTCCCAAGGGAGCTCAGGGCCTCCTACTATGCCGACCGCCGGGTCCTCCAGCACCTGGAGGCCCTGCGTGAGCCACGCCGAGTCCACCACCAAGTCGTTGTTGAAAAGAGCTACGAACCGGCCACGAGCGGCGGCGATGCCGGCGTTCATGCCGGCTGCGAAGCCACGGTTTTCTGCCAGCGGGACGATGTTTACACCCTCCAGATGGGCGAGCACCCGGCGCGAGTGGGCGGTGCTTTCGTTATCGACGACCAGGATCTCGCACTCCTCCGCCCCCTCGAGGCGGTGCAGGCTCGCGACGCAGCGGGATGTCGCTTGCTCCCCTCGCCAGTTGAGCACGATCAGGCTGGCCGTGGGCACAGCTCGAATTTAGCTGGCAGTCACTTGGCGACCGATAGGCTGGCCGGCGATGGCGGCAAGGCGGGGTGCACGGCGTAAGCGTCACGGGCGGGCACTGCTACGGGCGCGACGCACGGCGTAAGCGTCACGGGCGGGCACTGCTACGGGCGCGACGAGGCAGGTAACGGCTAATAAACGGGCGTGTTTGCCGGCAACGCTGTGTTCCTGGGATAATGGGGCCATGGCGAGGCGGATCGCTGTCATCGGGAGCGGGTACGTCGGCACGGTCGTGGCGGCGTGCCTAGCGCACATAGGCCACCGGGTCGTCGGCGTCGAGTCCGACGAGGCCAAGCTGGCGCAGTTGTCGGAGGGCAGGGCACCTTTCCACGAGCAGGGCCTCGATGAGCTGCTCTCTGCTGGCGTGCGCGCCGGGCGGCTCTCCTTCACCTCGGAGGTCGGGCCGGCCGTTTCGGAGTCGGACCTCACGTTCATTTGCGTGGGCACGCCCCAGGGGACAGACGGGAAAGCCGACATGAGCGCCATGGAGGAGGTAGCGCGCGCGGTGGCGCCGTACCTCCGGCGTCCTCACATCTTCGTCAACAAAAGCACCGTGCCGATCGGCTCCGGGCGCTGGCTTAGCTCAGTGGTCGCAGACGCGGCCGGAGACCACAAAGTGGCTTCCCTGGTGCGGGTGGTGTCCAACCCGGAGTTCTTGCGGGAGGGTACCGCCGTTGCGGACTACCTCCACCCGGACCGGGTAGTGGTCGGCGCGGACGACACCCTCGCTTTGGACGAGGTCGTGGAGGTTTACCGACCAATCCTCGACCAAAGCTTTCCCGGCGCGGGCTTGAGGGGCGTCGTCCCCCTGGTGAAGACCGACTTGATGACGGCTGAGATGGTGAAGTACGCGGCCAACGCTTTCCTCGCCATGAAGATCAGTTTTGCCAACGAGATGGCTCGTTTTTGTGAGCTGGTGGGTGCCGATATCCAGACGGTGACCACCGGCATTGGCCTTGACCGTCGTATCGGGCCACGTTTTTTGAGCGCCGGCCTCGGCTGGGGCGGCTCGTGCTTCACCAAGGACATTTCGGCCATGATCGCGACGGCAGGGGAGTACGGCTACCAAGCCCGGCTTCTCGAGGCAGTGATGGGGATCAATTCCGACCAGCGCCATCTCGTGGTGGAAAAGCTGCTCCGGCACCTGAAAAACTTGCGCGGCGCGCGTATAGCCCTGCTCGGGCTCTCCTACAAGCCGGGGACCGACGACCTGCG
>DAHWQF010000067.1 GCA_027334785.1 Acidimicrobiaceae bacterium | reverse complement strand
CCAAGAGGCGACCTCGAGCCCCAGGCTCACACGCTGCTCGACCAGCAAGACGGCTCGCCCGGAACCGGCCAGGCTGGCCACGATACCGTGCAGCACGTTGCGAGCTATAGCTGGTGCCAGGTTGGCGGTGGGCTCGTCCAAGAGCATGACCTTGGGCTGTGCCATGAGCGCCCGTCCGATGGCCAGCATCTTGCGCTCGCCCCCCGACAGCGACCGAGCCGGGCGCCGGCGCATTTCGGCGAGCGCCGGGAACAGCGAAAAGACCTCTTCCTGCCGGGCAGCCACCTCGTGCTTTCCCAGTTGGTAGCCGCCCATCTGGAGGTTCTCTGTGACCGTGAGCGGCCCGAAGACATCGCGCAGCTGCGGCACATAGCCGATGCCGGCACGGGTGCGGTCTTCTTCTCGGGCTGCTGTCACGTCCCGGCCATCCAAGACGACCCGGCCGGCGAGCGCGGGGAGCTCGCCGGTGATCGCCTTGACGAGCGTGCTCTTGCCCGCGCCGTTGGGGCCCATCACCAGTACCACTTCCCCGAGCGCTACCTGAAGGCTTACGCCTTGCACCACCGGCACGCGGTTGTAGCCGGCATCGAGCCCAGTGACCCAGAGGTAGGGTGGTGGCCGGCTCTCCGGGGCCGCGCCGCTTGGCTCTCGCACATCTTGGCCCAAGTTGTTCAGCCCCATCTGCTCAGCCCCATCTGCCCAGCCCGTTGTCTCAGCCTCATTTTCTTAGCCCCATCTGCTAATCCCATGTGCTCAACCAAGGTAGGCGGCCTGGACGGCGTCGTCGCGGACTGCCTCTTCATAGGTACCGCTCGCGATGAGGCGGCCGAGGGCCATCACGTTCACCCTGTCGGAGACCTCCTTCACCACTTCCAGCGCGTGCTCTACGATCACGAGAGCGATGCCGTCGTCGCGAAGTGACTTGAGGTCGTTGACGAGCCGGGCGACGAGGTGGGGGGCGACCCCGACCATGGGCTCGTCGAGGAGCAGGACCTTGGGTGAACGCATAAGGCAGCGCATGATCTCAACGAGCCTGCGTTGGCCGCCGGAGAGTTCCCGGCCGTAAAGGTTGGCGATGTGGCTGGCGTCGAAACGGTGGAGGACGGCCCAGACTTGGCGCGCGACCTCCATGTCCCGAGCGCGGTTGGTCCGGCGATGAAGGACGACGTTCGAGAGGGCGGCGCCTTCCACGCCCATGCCGGCGGTGAGCAGGTTTTCGAAGGTGGTCATGCCAGCGAACTCGCTCGTCATCTGGAAGGTCCTGGCGAGTCCGAGGCGAGCCCTTTGGTAAGAGGGTAGCTTTGTGATGTCCCTACCGTCGAGGAGGACCCGTCCCCGCGCTACCCGGTTTTGCCCGGCCAGAGCGGCCAGGAAGGATGACTTGCCGGCGCCGTTGGGCCCGATCAGCCCAACCGCTTCGCCTGGTCGCACCTCGAGCGACATCCCGGCCACGGCGGTCACGCCACCATAGGAGACGAAGACGTCGTCGGCCACAAGGACTGGAAGGGACGCGTTGGGCGGGTTTAGGACCTCTCGCTCTGGCGCCCCGTAGGGGAGGTCCAGCTCGGCCCTCGGGTTGGCGGTCGTCACGCTAAGGGCCTCCCTAGGCGCCGCCGCAGATAGGGCAGCAGGCCGGGGGTCGCGAAGGGGAAAGCGTTGCCCTCGGTGGCTTCGGGCTTGCGCTCGGGAAGGATGCCCCGGGGGCGCACCAGCAGGCAGAACATGAAAAGAAGCCCGATCACGACCCATTCCAGCGAGTCCATAAGACCGGGGTAGCCGATCTGCGGGAGGAACTGTGTGACCTGCAAGAAGACGACAGGCACGAGCAAAACCCCGAGCACGACGCCCCGGTAGTTGCCGAGACCGCCCACGAAGATCGCCGTGAAGATCACGAAGGTCTCCGCGTAACCCCAGGCACCGGGTGACCAGGCGCCGATGTACTCGACGAGGAGCCCACCGGAGAGCCCGGCGATCAAGCCTCCTACCACGAAGACCTGTAGCCGGAGGACCGTGATATTGAGGCCGATCGCGCCTGCCGCTTCTTCTTGGTCGCGCATGGCTTTGAGCGCCCGGCCCCAAGGCGAGCGCGACAGCCACCGGACGAGCAGGTAGACGGCGACGCAGAACACGAACACCCATCCGGCGTACACCCACTGGTAGGCAAGCGGGCCCACTGGGAGGAAGGACAGTGGTTTCGGCACCCCCGTCAAGCCGTTGGAGCCATTGAACAGTGACACATCAGCGGTCACCACCTGAAGGGCGATCAGGGACACGATGAGCATGATCGCACCCTGGTAGTCCCGGCGCATCCTGCGTAGGCTGAAGAGCCCCACCACGCCGGCCAAGGCACCACCGGCCAGGGTGGCGAGCACCAAGGGGAGGGGGAAGGGCAGGCTCGCAGCGAAAATGTAATGCTGGAACGCCCCTGCGCCGGTGTCGGGCCCGAGGGCGGTGGCCGCAGCGACGTAGGCGCCGACGGACTGGAAGATGATGAAGGCGAGGTTGACCACGCCGGCATAACCGTACTGGAGGTTGAGCGAGATGCCCGAGAGCACGTCGATGCCGAAGTAGACAGCCAGGGTGGATATGTAATAGGACCACGCGCTCATGCCAGGGTCAGTTCCTCGTTTGCTTGTTTGGTCAATACGGCGCTCGGGCGGCTCAGTAACACGATGACGAGCACGCCAAAGCCGGCAGCGGTGCTGTATAGAGAGCCCCCATAAGCGGCGACCACCTGGGTCACGATGCCCATGAGCAATGACGCCAGCACGGCTCCGGCCGGCGAGCCGGCACCGCCAAGGATGGCAGCGGCTATGACCAGCGGCAGGAACAGTTCGCCCGTGGTGTAGCCGACGCTTTGTGAGTTGATTATGTAGACCACGCCGGCCAACCCGCAGAGGGCGCCGGAGAGGAGCCAAGTCAAGACGACGATCTGGCGGGTGCGGATGCCGCAGGCGCGGGCGAGGGCAGGGTCAGCGGCCATGGCGCGCAGGGCCTTGCCGATCTTCGTCAGGCGCAGGAGAGCCTCCAGCCCCGCGAAGAGGGCTAGGCCGATCCCGATGATGATCACCTCGGTCGGAGTGAGGATTATCGGCCCGAGGCTAATTGGAGCGCTTTGCAGGACTGTGAACTCGTAGATGTTGTTACGGGAAAGTGCCTGCAGCCCGTAGTCGATCACCAGTCCGAGGCCTAGGGTGACCATCATCATCTCGAAGACCCTGGCCCCCCGGCGGGCGTACACGGCGAAGATGCCCCGGCCTACGACGAGTGTGACTATGGCCCCGGCGACCGCCCCAACGGCGAGCCCGTACCAGGCGGAGAGACCGTGCGAAGTGACCAGGTAGGCGGCGAAACCCCCGATGGTCATGATCCCCCCATAGCTCAGGTTGAGCACGTTGGTAAGGCCGAACTGGATCGTGAACCCCATGGCGGCGATGGCGATGACCGAAGCCAGCACGACGCCAAAGGCGACCGCCGAGGCCAGGGTGTCTAACACTTGCTACGGGACCCCGACGACCGGGACGGCTTCGATCTGCTGGGCTGTGATCGCGCCGAGCTTGACCGGCTGCGAGCCGCCGTTGCTGCCCACTGCCTCCTCATCGCCGAACGAGTTATGCCACTTGTTGAAGTCGACCAGCCCGCTCGCCCCGTAGTACTGGATCTTCTTCCCGGCTTTCAGGGCCGCCACGCCCTGGGCGTAGGTATAGACGACTGTCTTGCCCTTGCCCGGGTTGGCGACAGCAGCCATGTAACTGTTGTAGACGGCGGGTTTGGTGCTGTGGGCCGCTGTCATCGCCAGCGCCGCCACCATGATCCCATCCCAGTACGTGATCGAAAACGGGTTGGAAAGATAGGACTGCCATGGCTTTGGTACCTGGGACTTGTCAGCGGTCACCGCCTGTTCGTACGCAGTCACTGCGGGTGTCTTGGAGGATGGAGCCGTGATCATTGAGGTGAAGTCCTTCTGGAACAGCGACTTGCCGAGGGCACCTTTTACTGCCGTGATCCAAGGCGCCGTGAAGGTGGCTTCGGTACCGATTATGGGGACGAGGCCACCGAGTTCTTTGAGCTCGCCGAAGAAGGTGCCTGCCGTGGTGGCGTCGGACTCGGTCATGATCACCTGCGGGTGGGCGGCCATGACGGCGCGCACCTGGGAGAGGTAATTGGGCTGGTCCGGTGTCAGGCCGATGTTTTTCACGACCTTGATGTGCAGCGCCTTCAGGCTCTGGATGACCCCGGGCAGGTCGCCCTGTGACCCGGTGTCGGTACCGAAGACGGCTGCAACCTTCGTATATCCCTTCTTCTTTGCCCAGACCCCCATCGCGGTGCCGTTGGCGGCATCAGGTGGGAAAAGACGCCAGAAGTACTGGTAGGGGCTCCGGTCGAAGGCTGACTCGCCGGCGACTGCGGTCATGACCACTTTGGCCCGGTTGAGGACGGGCACGATTGTGGGGGCCGAGTTGCTGCCCGGGCCGGCCACTAGGACGAGGTTGCCCGTGGTGGCCAGCATTTGCTGCACGGCGGGCAGGGCGTCGGCCGGGTCGGCCTTCGTGTCCACCCCCTTGTAGACGAGCTTGTGCCCGAGGACGCCGCCAGACTTGTTGATGGCGTATATCGCTGGCAGTACGCCGCCAGCCTGGTTTTGGCCCTCGAAGTCGCTCGCACCTGTGATCGCGATGACGCCCGCGATGACTAGCGGGCTGTTGCTGCTGGCTTGCCTCACTCCGGCGCGCAGCTCGCTGGCGCCGGCGGCGCCCGACAGCGGGCCGATAGTGGTGGACAACGTGACGATGGCCGTGCAGGCGGCGGCGGCCGCCTTCACGCGGACAGCTTTCATTAGCTCCTCCTTGCGAGGCCCCCTTTGGTCCCCTTTGTGTCCTGTATGCAACATGCACCGGTACCCGTCAAGAGGAACCTGGACGGACCGTCCCGCCTTCTCGGTGCAGCCTTGCCTTCTCGGTGCGCTTGGCACCGCTACGGGGCGGGGTTTCGCACCGGGTAGACGCGATCGCACCCAGTTGGCCGCTCGGGGGTTTTCTCGGCGCGATCGTCGTTCCTACGGAGCGAGGCCCCCGCCTCCTGGACGCGCTCATGGCCTTCGTCGTGGCGCTGGGGGCGGGCATATAGTGAGCACAATGGCGCCATGGTCCAACCCCGGTGCGCATCACCTGGTTGGGCTCTCGGCCAATAGGCCCGATGCCAAAGCCAGACAGGTAAATAGCCCGTGATTACCGACGTGCCTGGCGTCAAGGTCGGCCACTGGACGGACAGCCGTGCGCGCACCGGTTGCACGGTTGTATTACTGCCGATGGGAACTGTCGCCTCGGGAGAGGTGCGAGGCGCGGCACCCGGAACTCGGGAGTGGGCACTACTCGACCCTCTCCGCACCGTCGACCGGGTTAACGCCGTCGTGCTGACAGGAGGGTCGGCTTTCGGGTTGGCCGCGTGCGACGGCGTGATGCGCTGGTGCGAGGAGGTGGGTGTGGGCTGGCCGACCCCCGCCGGGCCGGTGCCGATAGTCGTCGGCATGGTCCTCTTCGACCTTTTGGTCGGCGACGGCTCCGTACGCCCAGGGTCGGCTGAGGGCTACGCCGCGTGTGCTGCAGCCAGTAATGATGCACCGCTGAGGGGTGCTGTCGGCGCCGGCGCCGGTGCCACGGTGGGCAAGTACCGTCGGCCAGACGGCATACGGCCCGCCGGCCTCGGATCTGCAACCGAGCGCCATGGCGGGCTCATCGTGTCGGCCCTAATGGCGGTCAACGCCTACGGTGATATAAGAGGCCCCGGCCGGGTCGTGGCCGGTAGTTCGGCCGCCGCTTCGCCAGGGCCGACCGAGGCGACGACGATCGGTGTGATCGTGACCAATGCCCGTCTCTCGAAGTGGCAGTGCTTGCTGCTCGCCCAAGCCGGTCACGACGGCCTCGCCCGGGCCCTCGAGCCCGTCCACACCGCGTTTGACGGCGACGCGCTGGTAGCCGCGGCGACGGGCACCCTCGAGGTGGACGCCGAGCGAGGCACCGAGCAGGTCGAGCGCATTAGGAACCTGGCCGCGAAGGCCGTCGAAGCCGCAGTGCGTGATGGGGTCGCGTCCGCCCAGCCGGCGCCCTCGGAGGATGGCCGGTGAGCGTCGAAGGCTCGACCGGCCACATCGCGGGTCAAGTGGTGCGTTCCGGGCGGCCAGCCAGGGAGGCAATGGGGGCCGGCGAGGCCGTGGCGGGGAAGGCCGGCGAGGCCCTGGCGGGGAAGGCCGCGTCGAGCGCCGGCCGTCCATTACGCCCCGGTGGGCCGGCTGCCTTCGTCGACGCCGAAGCCGCCCTCGCCCTGGCCGTCGAACTGGTGCAAGCGCGCAGCGTTTTCGACGGCGCCGGCGGGTGCGAGCGCGAAGCGGCCGAGGTCGTGCTCAGGACCGTGCGCGGCTGGGGTTGGTCCCCTGTTGTCGACGAGGTGGCGCCCGGGCGGCCCAACCTGGTCGTGACCGTCGAGGGAGGCGGCGGGCGCGGTCCGGTCCTCGCCTTTGAGGGCCATCTTGACGTGGTCACCGAGGGCGACCCCGCCGCCTGGACAGTGGGCCCCTTCGCCGGCGAGATCCGCGACGGCAGGCTCTACGGCCGGGGAGCAGCGGACATGAAATCCGGCGTCGCGGCCATGCTCCACGCTGTTCGGGCCTTAGAGCTCTCCGGGCCGTTCCCCGGGGCGGTCCGTCTCCTTGTCCTCGTCGACGAAGAAGGGATGATGTTGGGGGCCAAGCGAGCGGTCTCCTCGGGCGCGCTGGCTGGCGTCTCCGCGGTGATCTGCTGTGAGCCGGAGGGAGACGAGGTGTGCCCGGTCTCGAAGGGCGCCGTGCGCCTTCGTGTGGACCTCGACGGCCAGATCACACACGGCGCCATGCCCGAACTGGGCCGCAACCCCCTCCCGGCCCTCGGCCGGTTGCTCGGCGCCGTCGAGGCGCTCGAGGCTCGGCTGCAGCGCGAGGTGCAGGCGCACCCTTTTCTCGGCAAAAACTACGTGACGCCGATCGTAGTGACCGCTGGGAACCCCGAACAGATGAACACGAGCCCTCCTCGCGCCTCGCTCTACCTCGACGTGCGCACCATCCCGGGTGTCGACCACGTCAGCCTGGTGGCGAGCGTGCGAGCCGAGGCCGAGGCGCTGGCCAGCGCAGCCGGGCTCGGCGCGAGCGTGACCGTCATCGACGACCGCCCGCCTGTCGACACGCCGGCCACTGACCCGGTTGTGACCTGCCTCCTTGACGCTCACGAGCGGGTGACGGGCACCCGGCCAGCCCTTGGGGGCGTCCCCGGGACCACCGACGGCACCATAATCACGAGGGACACCGGGCTGCCGACCGTTGTTTACGGCCCCGGTGGGAAGTGGATCGCTCATCAAGCCGACGAGTGGGTCGCTGTCGAAGAGGTGAGCCGCTACGCGCGCGTCTACGCTGAGGCGGCGTTCGCCTATCTCAACATGCCAAGTGCCAGGAGGTTCCGAGAGTGACCATTGTGCAGGGGCCGGCGCCCCGGTCTCAGGTGTACCGGGACCTGTTCCGCCTGGACGGGCGGAGGGCGCTGGTGGTTGGGGCCGGCAACGGGATCGGGCGCGAGGCGGCGCTGGCTTTGGCGGCGTTCGGGGCGACCGTCGTGTGCGCCGACCGGGATGAACTCGCGGCCAAGGCGACGGCACAGGCCGCCGGCGGGGACGCCACCGCCCGCCGCCTCGACCTGCTCGACCTGGAAGGTGTGGCCGCAGCGCCGTCCGAGGTGGGGGAGGTGGAGATCCTCGTCTTCACTCCGGCGGTCAACGTGCGCAAGCGCATCGCCGACTACAGCATCGACGAGTTCGACCGTGTCATCAGCCTCAACCTGCGGGGCGCGTTCGCCTTGGTCCACGCCTTCGGGCCGGCCATGGCTAAGAGGGGAAAGGGCAGCATCATCGGCTTTTCGTCTATCCGGGCGATCACCGTAGAGCCGGGCCAGGGCGCCTACGCCACCACGAAGGCCGGGCTGGTGCAGTTGCTCCGGACGGCGGCCGCCGAGTGGGGGCCGAGCGGGGTGCGGGCCAACGCCGTTGCCCCCGGAGTAGTGGAGACCCCGCTCACCGCCCCTATCAAGGCCGATGCCTCGTGGTACGGGGCTTACGCGGCCAAGAGCGCCCTGGGGCGGTGGGCGCAACCGGGAGAATTGGCCGGGGCAGTTGTCTTCCTAGCCTCGGATGCAGCCAGTTTCGTGACGGGCAGCCTGCTCGTTGTGGACGGAGGGTGGACAGCCGTCGATGGTCGTTACGAGCCGCCGTCGTAACACCTGTCAGCGGGTGGTGACCCTGACCGTTCGAGCTGGAGGCCAAATAGCCCATTCGCCCCCGGTGTTCCGACGCTACAGGCCAGCGGACTTAAAGTAGGGTGAGAAAATGATCCGACCGATGTCGAGGGAGTGCTAGGCCATGTCGTCAAGCTTGGGTAAGCGGGGCACCGGCGTGGTCACGGGGGCGCTCGCCGTGGCTATGGTAGCAATGACGGCGGTAACTGCCCCCGCCGCGGTCGCGAGTGCCTCGACGCCATCCGGGGGCACATTAGTGGTCGCCTCGTCAGTCTTCCCTCCCACTCTCGACCCTACAGCCAACGCAGCTGCGGCCATCGACGAAGTGTTCGAGTACAACGTCTACCAAAACTTGGTCGAGCTCAGCCCGAAGGGACAGATCGTCCCTGTCCTGGCCACCAGTTACAAGGTGTCGCCCAGCGGCCTCCAGTACACCTTTAGTATCCGCAGCGGGGTCCATTTCTCCAATGGCGACCTCCTGACCTCTGCCGACGTCGTCTACAGCCTAAAGCGTGCCGCCAACCCCAAGAACATCTACCCCTACGGCGTCCTTTTGAAGGGTATGTCCTCGGTGGTGGCTTCGGGGGGCAAGGTCGTCGTCACGCTGAAGCAGCCCAACAACCAGTTCCTCTACGAGCTAGCGGCCTACAGCAACGGGATCGTGGTCGACCCTACGACGGTGAAGACGCTCGCCACTAAACCGGTTGGGACGGGACCCTACGTATTTGCCTCCGAGGTCACCAATTACAGCGTTACCCTCGACCGCAACCCCCACTATTGGGGAAAGGCCCCGGGGGTGAGCGAAGTCGAGTTCCGCTACTTCTCCAACCCCAATAGCGAGATCGAAGCGCTGAAGACCGGTCAGGTCCAGGTGATAGACAACCTCTCCAACCCCCAGGACGCCAAGCAGTTCCAAGGCGCCGGCTTCAAGCTGATCACTGGCCCCACAAACGGCAAGATCCAGGTCACTATCAACAACAGCGCCGGCCCGCTCGCCAAAGCCAAGGTCCGCCAGGCGATCCAGTACGCGACGGACAAGCAGGCCATCTTACAGGTGGCCGGGGGAGGCTATGGCCGGGTCATCGCCAGCGATGACGTCCCCGGCGACCCGTGGTACATGCCCAACCTCAACAAGAGCTACGCCTACAACCCGGCCAAGGCCAAGAAGCTCTTGGCGGAGGCCGGTTACCCCCACGGGTTGTCGCTGACCCTGACGCTCCCGCCCTACAACTACGCCCTGACCGCCGGCCCGCTCGTGCAGGCCAACCTCGACGCCGTCGGGATCAAGGTCAAGATCAAGGACATCCAGTGGCCCTTGTGGCTCACCCAGGTGTTCTCCAAGCACGATTATCAACTCACGATCGTGGACCACGTGGAGGCCCGGGATATCAGTGAGTACGGGGACTGTACGTACTACTGGCTGTACGCGGGCTGCAAGGCGGTGGGGGCCATGTTGTTAAAGGCTCAGAGCGCCAAGAGCCTGGCCGGCGAGGTCAGTGGTTACCAAGCCGTTGTCAAGCGGATCAACAAAGACGCCGTCAACGACTGGCTCTACAACCCTGACCAGCTGACCGCGGCCAAGTCCAACGTGGTCGGGCTGCCGGGCAGCGGGCTTACAGAGTCTTTCGACCTGTCCCACGTGTCGATCGGTGGCTCGCTCGCATCTTCGTTCGTTGCGCAGGGTTATTCTCCCTGAGGGAGGCTCGGGCGGCGGGTGATCTCCTATCTGGCCCGCCGGGTCGCCATTGTCCTGGTCTCGCTTTTTGGCGCTTCGGTGGCGGTTTTCGCCGTGCTCGGGATCCTTCCGGGCTCGCCGGCGCAGGTGATGCTCGGAACGCAAGCGACGCCCAAAGCGGTCCGCCAGCTGAGCGCCCAGCTCGGCACCAACAAGCCACTGTGGGTGCAGTACCTGCACTGGGCTCACGGCCTGCTCGTGGCGCGGCTCGGCGAGTCCTACTTCCAGCAGCCGATCGGCCCGCAGATAGCCCGTGCGCTCACCGTTACCGGACCGCTGATCCTGTTCGCGCTGGTCGTCGGCGCCCTCGTAGCCCTCCCGCTCGGCCTCGGCGGTGCCCTCCACAATGGGAAGGCAGTGGGCACTCTCCTTGGCGGGCTGTCTCAGATCGGGATCGCCGTCCCCACCTTTGTCGGGGGTATCCTGCTAATAATCGTTTTTGCAGTCGCGCTGCCGGTCTTCCCCTCGAGCGGCTTCCCGGGTTGGTCGCAGCCCGGCCAGGCACTGCGCTCGCTCGTGCTGCCGGCCATCACGCTCGGCCTCGTTGAAGGCGCCATCTTGAGCCGGTACGTGCGTGCGTCTGTCCTGGACCAGCTTCACTCCGATTATTTGCGCACGGCTCGGTCCAAAGGGCTCTCTCGCGCCCGAGCCCTTTGGCGTCACGGCATGCGCAACGCTATGGTCCCCCTCGTCACCGTCCTTGGCCTTGAACTCGCAGCCCTCATCGTGGGGGCCATAATCGTGGAGAACGTGTTCTCCCTCCCTGGTGTCGGCCAGCTCCTCCTCAACGCGGTTGACAACCGCGACCTGCTTGTGGTCCAGGACATCGTCATTTTGGTGGCCGCTGTCGTCCTTGTTGTCAACCTTCTCGTCGATCTTTCGTACCGCTTGCTCGACCCCCGCGTCCGGGAAGAAGGGCAGCGATGACCGCTGTCGCTCTCGAAGGTGCTGGGGCCAGCGCGCGGCCGCGGGCGGGCTTGCGGCGCTGGGCGCGCAACCCGAGCACCGTCGTCGGTGGCACCCTCGTGGGCCTGGTGGTGTTGACGGCCCTG
>DAHWQF010000679.1 GCA_027334785.1 Acidimicrobiaceae bacterium | reverse complement strand
GGAGGGGCAGGCGTACATGACCCTGTGCTCACTGTGGCTCCGCGGGATCAGCCAAGCTACAGACGTTCGATTTTCACCAGCAAGTAGCTACGCCGGCACCGAGACAAGCTCGGTGCCGGTGGCCCCTTCGGGGCAACTGTGAATTGGCGGTATTTGCGGTAGATATCTAAACGCCCTTGGAGCTGGGAGCCCTTGGGGGACGGCAGAGGGGATGCCGCCAGAAAATGGGGAGGGCGGGAAGGGGGAGGCAGACAGCGGGTGCCCACCTCGGGGGCGGCATCCCCTTTGCCTCTGATTGTGGGCGTGGCGCACACCCGGGGTGTCAAGGCCACGCTGCGGGACGCCGCCACGGTCCGATTGCCCTTCGGGCCGCTCCCTCCGGTCGCTAATCGGCCGGGCTCCGTGTCCTCGCTCAGGGGGCCTTGACACCCCTGTCGCGCGGGCTTTGGCGCTTTTGGGCACGGCGGCAACGGGCGAGGCGGCGCGATGTGCGCCCCTCGTGCTGCTGGCGCCCACCACGGGCTCCGCTTGCGCGGTCGCGCCCGAGGGGACCAGTTCGGGCGGCCTCGCAGGCTGGCGCCCACCACGGGCTTCCTCCTGGCCAAGGCTGATTGTGATGGGCCGCCGGTGCCTTGCTGGCGCCGGGCACGGTGCTCGTGCCCGTCGGGCGTGGGGGCCACCGGCCGCCGGTGCCTTGCTGGCGCCGGGCACGGCTTCCCCGTCGGCCTCGGGGTGCCCCGGCACCGGCCAGCGTGTAGGCTCCGGCCGGCGGAGCTTGGCTGGCCGAAAGACCGGCTGTCATGAACCGCCCGTAGCGGTTAGGTGGCCCTCCGAGGGGGGCCGTGCCCGACACGACCGGAGCCCGACGATGACCATACCCCGGAGCGCCGCCCAGGTGCTCGCAGAGCACGTCACCTTCTCCCTCGAGTGCATCGACAGGATGTACTTGAACCTCTACGTCCCAAAGCTCGCCTACCCAGAGGGGGTGGTCGGCTTCTTCCGCTCGACGAGGGGCCAGCCCTTCGCCTCGGGAGCGGTCATGGGCCCGATAACAAAGGCCTTCGTCGCCAGCATCCACCGCTTCGTGAAGGACAACGGCCTCGACCTGGTCGACTTCAAGAAGGGCCAGCGCAAAGACGACGTCGCGCAGCGCTACCTGGCTGGCCACGACGGCTCAGAGGGCGTGCTCTTCGTCGGGCGCGCCCAAGAGAAGGCGATGGTCTACCGCACCGAGCGCCGCAAGAGCGCCAAGACCGGCAAGGCCTACCCCTGGTTGGTGCGGGCGACGGCCATGGTCAACTCGTTCTATTTCTATTGCTTCGACAAGGACTTCGGGCCCTTCTTCATCAAGTTCTGTAGTTACTTCCCCTATACAGCCAAGGCCTGCATCAATGGCCACCACTGGTCCCAGCAACAGGCTAAGGCCGCCGGCACCGGCTTCGAGGCTCTCGACAACGGGTTCCTGTCGGCCGACGACCCTGCCCGCCTGCAGCGCATATGCGACCGGCTCGGGCCCAGCCATATAGAGCGCTTCGTCCGGAAGTGGCTCGCCATCTTGCCCCACCCCTATGCCCCGGCCGACCGCAAAGCCGGCTACCGCTACGAGATCTCGGTGCTCCAGGCAGAGCTCTCGCTCACCCAGGTCCTCGACCGACCTCTCTCGGGACGGGTCTTCTTCGAGGACGTCGTAAGGCAGGACCTCGACGCCGGCCGACCGGACAAGGTCTCGCTCGTCTTCGGGAGGCGCACGAGCCGGCGCACCCCGGGGCGCTTCCGCACCAGGGTCCTCACCCAGGGCGTGGCGCCTTCGCTACATGTCGACTACAAGCGTTCCTTCATCAAGCAGTACTTCAAGCTCGACCGTGCCATAAGGACCGAGCTCACCGTGAACGACGCCACCCTTTTAAGCAGTTGGCGCGGTCCGTGGACGAGCCGATGGCTCTATTTCTTGCGCTGTGATAAGGGCTTCATAGCCTGAGGATCGGCACGCCACGTCGGGTACACGTGCTTCCCACGTGATAAAGGCAACCCAGGGTGGGGCCGTCAATCTCGGTACGGGACTGGCGGGTGACTGCCGCCCGGTCGGCGTGGTGGGGTGATCTCGAGGTGCAGCCCACTGGGTGTCACG
>DAHWQF010000678.1 GCA_027334785.1 Acidimicrobiaceae bacterium | reverse complement strand
AGTGACTCTGATTTTGGTGTGAGCTTCCCGGACTTTCCGGGTTGTATCACGGCGGGAAAGACGCTGGAGGAAGCGCACCGGATGGCCGCTGAAGCTCTGGCGCTGCACATCAGGGGCATGGTGGAGGACGGCGAGGAGATCCCTCTCGGCGCCGGCCGCGTGCTCGTGGCGGTGCACTCACCAGGTCATGCCAAGCACCACATGGCACTCCACGACACTGGGAGCGGCCTGCTGTTCGTAGGCGACGCCGTGGGCGTGAAGCTGCCGGGGTCCGGGGTGATCCGGCCCGCCACGCCTCCCGCGGACTTCGACCTCGACCAGGCGCTCGCCAGCCTGCGGCGGTTCGCCGAGCGTGCGCCGGCGGCGATAGCGCTCGCGCACTACGGCGTCGTAGGGGATGAGCCGGCCTCGGTGCTCTCGGAAGCATCCGAAGTCCTCCGGGAGTGGGCGTCGGTCGCCAAGGGCGCTTGGCGCGCGGGCTTAGACGTCGAGGAGGCCCTGGCCCGGCGCTACCGACCGGAACTGGACGCCCTGTCTCGACGAGCACCGGAGCAGGGCCTCCGACCAGGTAACCGGCTGTGACTTGCTCCCAGCCGCCGAGCAAAGTGTCGATCTCCACCACACCGGGGGCGACTTCATGGGCCACGGGCCGACCGCTAACCAGCCGTGACGTCGGCGGGGGACTCAACCGACCCCGAGCGCGCCCAGGCGGAGATGAGCGCCGCCGGGCCCGTCCCGAACATCGAACGCGCCTCGCTCACCACGCGGTGCCGGGTCGGGGTGGGCCGGGCGAGCACTTCCAAACAGGAAAGGAGCTCGGCCGGGCCACGCGCATAAGCCGAAACGCCGGCCTCCGCCATGGCGAGGGCATTGGCCCGCCCGTGGCCCGCGATGGGGGCGTAGGTAACGACCGGGACACCCCTGGCCATGGCCTCCATGGCGGTGAGGCCGCCGGCGTTTTCCACCACGACATCGGCGGCGGCCATGAGGCGGTCCATGTCCTCCACCCAGCCTAGGACCGTGCCGGCGCCGGCGGCCTGGCGCGCCGCCCGCAACGAACGCTCAAGCCCTGGGTTGTGCCCCGCCACCCCCACCGGGGAGAACCTGCCGTCACCGGCCACCAAGGCAAAGGTCTCTGCCACCTTGCCGACCCCCCAGCTCCCTCCCACCACGAGCACGCACAGGTCCCGGTCAGCGAGCCCGAGCGAGCTCCGGGCGGCCCCCCGCCCCCAGCCCGGGCTGCCGAGGTCGAACACCGGCTGCACGACTGGGCCGCACACGACCGGCCGGCGGCCCCCGCGCTGTTCGACCTGAGCAGCCTGCGAGCGGTGGAGCAGTAAGTGCGCGTCGACACCGGGGTGTACCCACATGCCGTGCACGTGGAAGTCGAGCACGAAAGAGGCGACCGGGGCCCCGAGCCTCCCCGCCTTCCGCATCCGGCCGGCCACCTGCGAGCTCAGGTGGAAAGTACAAACGATGAGCGCCGGCTTCTCGCGCGCTACCAAAGACGCCAGGCGCCTCTCAGCCACGACGTCCAGTGGGAACAGGACGGGGCTCGAGCCCGGCGGCGTCGACATCTGCAGGCGGAACGTCGCCTCGTACAGCCATTGCGCCCGGCATGCCATGAACCTGTAGAAGCCCGTAAGCCCCCGGCCCCACCCCGCCGGGAGCAGTTCGCCCATCTCGACAAGCTTGGTGGCCACGCCGAACCCCGCCAGCCGGCGGCCCAGCTCCCGGCCTACCCGCTCGTGCCCGGCACCCATGTTGGCCCCGAGCACTAGGACGAGCGGCTTACCGGGCACCTTTGGCAACGGAGGACCTACGCTCGAAAGAGACTCTGCACACCGGGCCCAAGAAGTAAACCACCCGGCCGGCTAAGAAGGCACCTGCCATGATCCTCAGCCTAGGGCTGGCGGCACTCGCCGCCATCGGCAACGCCGGCTCCAACGTGCTCCAGCGCCAAGCCAACATGAAAGAGCCCGAAGAGCTCAGCCTTTCCCCCAAGCTGATATTGGCGCTCCTACACCGCAAGGAATGGTGGGCCGGAATTGCCCTGGTCACGGGGTCCTTCGTCTGCCAGGCCACCGCCCTCGGTGCTGGCGAGCTAGCCGTGGTCCAACCCGTCATCG
>DAHWQF010000677.1 GCA_027334785.1 Acidimicrobiaceae bacterium | reverse complement strand
AGTCCCTCACAATTTGATCACCCGGCCTGAACAGGCTCAGGCGATCAATTGACCTGGGCGAGACGAAGGACGCCCCGCCCGGCACAAACAGTGCCCGAAGAGGACAGGAGGAACAAATGTCACTGGGACCCGATGGTTCCCCGGAGGGGGAGGGGCCGCTCAGCGCCACGAGGCGGTCTTTCGGCGGGGCCGTGTTGAAGAGGGCGGTGCGCTTGGCCGTGTGCCTGGGGCTCGCTGCCGCCTTGCCCCTGGCCAGCTCGGGCGTGGCCAGCGCCGCCCCCAAGGGCGGCCACGGCGCCCACGGGGCCCCGTCGGGGAAGACCAGCCCGCCGGGCCAGGGGAGCCGCCATGTCTTCACCGGCACGGTCAGCTCGCCCTCGGGCGACAGCTTCATGCTCCTGACCGCCAAGGGCGCCACCCTGACCGTGGAGGTGTCCTCGGCCACCGCCTACCGGGAGCCCACCGTACGCAGGGCGAGCTTCGCCGACGTGCTGGCCGGCGACAAGGTGAGGGTGGTCGGCACCGAGCCCACGCCGGGGACGCTCGACGCCACCTTGGTCCTCGTACCGGCGGTGAGGGCGGCCGGGACGGTGGCTAGCGTGGGGACGAGCTCGTTCGTGCTCACCCTGACCGCCGGCACCCTCACGGTCGACGTCTCCTCAGCCACCGTCTACCGGGAGCCCACCGTGCGCAGGGCGAGCTTCGCCGACGTGCTGCCCGGCGAGAAGGTGGCGGTGACGGGCACCCAGGCGGGCACCGGCACCATAAACGCCACCACGGTGATGGTCCGCCTCGCCGTGCGCGCAGGCCGGGTGGCCTCTCTTACCGTCGGCGGCTTCACCCTGACCACGGCCAAGGGCGTGAGCATCACCGTCAACGTCTCGTCCTCGACCAAGTTCAAGGGGCCCAAGAAGACGTCGCCCAGCGTCTCGGTGGGCGACCAGGTGAGGGTCATCGGCACCGACGGCGGTTCTGGCACCCTGAACGCCGTCTCGGTGATGGTGAACGCCTCCGCCGGCCACGGCCACCACCGCTAAGTAACCACCACCGACAAGTAAATAGCTGGCAAGCCTCCCCCGGGAGCCTTCGGCGCTGGCCCGAAGGCTCCCGGCTCGCGTCTCCGCCAGTTACGCAGCGCCAGGGGCGGCTTGTGAGAGCTTGCCGGCGTCAGCTGAGAACTGCCTGCCGGTCGTCGGGCCACGGTACGAAGAGCCCCAAGCCTTGCGGGGGTGCACGGCACGTCGGCCCAGCCGGGCAGGCTTAGATTTAGCCTCGCGCGCCGGTGGCCCAACGAGGCGGGTACCCGCCTCCACACCTATCGCCCGCCAGGTCGGCCTTCACCTGGCCGGTGGTCCACGGAGTGAGCCGAGCCACCTGCCGGTCCAGGTCCGGGCGCTGGTCATGGGACGACAGGACTAGTACATACGTTCACATGCTAGAACTAACCACACTGGGAGCAGTTGACAACCCTGCGGCACCTGACTGGTCCCCTCAAATGGCACCGGTCGAGCCCAAGGCCATCTTCTTGAGTTGTTGACGGCCTGCCTCGCAAGTACCTTCGCCGCGCCGAGTTCGGCCGAGTTCGTGCGCGTTGTCCACACGCCCCTCCGTCGGGCGTAGGATGAGGTCCTCCCGCAAGGCGAACCCCTCCAGCTAGGCGGCGCGACCCTCAGTCGCCGGCAAGAGGGCCAGACAAAGGAGGTAGAAGTGGACCATTTCCCTGGGCGGGCAATGCGCAGCGGGGTTCTCCTAGTTGCTGCGGCGGCTGTGGCCCTTCCGTTGACTGTCACCCTCTTCCCTGTGCCTGCAGGCGCAAGCACCGCTAACACTTCGAACATCGTCTACTCCGCGAACCCGCCTCGCCACCTCGCGTTCACTGCCACTGGACCGACCAGTTTCCCTTACACCCCCTCGCAGTGCGTCAAGCTCTTCGGCTTCGACTGCTACACGCCGTCCGAGATCCGGACCGCCTACAATTTCCCCTCGTCGCTTTCCGGAGCGGGCCAGACCATAGTGATCGTGGACGCCTTCGGGAGCCCCACGATCGCCAGCGACCTGCACATCTTCGACCAGACCTTCGGGTTGCCGGACCCCACGCTCAACATCTTCTACCCGACAGGTCGGCCGGCTTT
>DAHWQF010000676.1 GCA_027334785.1 Acidimicrobiaceae bacterium | reverse complement strand
GCAGCTGCCCTGGGAGGACTGGAAGCCCGGCGACGACGCCAACACGTCGGCCTGGGTGCGCGCCACCTCGCCGTCGGGGCGTGCCGACCTGGAGGGCAAGGTACTTTGGTCCGGTGAGCTCGGCTATGGGGTAAGGCCGCCCCAGGCCGGCCAGTCCGACCCCGAAGCGGCCGACGTGAGCGCGGATTTTGACATTTCGGTCCGAGAGGTGGAAGCAGCTGAGCTCCGGGGCGTCGGCGTGAGCACCGTACGGCCCGTGCGCGGGCCAGGGGACGAGCGTTGAGCTTCCTCGCCGCCACCGGCTTGGCGATAGGGTCGGCGTGGGCGCTCTATGGGGTGGGCACCGCCTTGGTGCTCGCCGGTGCCCTAGGGGTCGTGCTCTTGCGCAACCCGGTGCATTGCGCCCTTTCGCTCGTGACCACGATCTTCGGGATCGCGCTGCTCTTCGTGGACCAGCACGCCTACTTCCTCGCGGCCGTGCAGATCATCGTTTACGCCGGCGCCATCGTGATCCTTTTCCTGTTTGTGATCATGCTCCTCGGTGTCGACCGCAAAGAGGCCCGTGCCCCCGAAAACGTCCGCTTGCTCGTCCCCCTGGCCTTGGTCGTCGGCGCCGTCGCCGTGGCCGAACTGCTCGTGCTGGCGAGGCTGCAGTACTGGGCCGCCGGCGCCAAGTCCACCACCCAGTCCCTTTCAGGCCCGGGCTCCGACATCCAAAAGCTGGGGCAGACGATATTTACCAGTTACCTGCTCCCGTTTGAAATGACTGCGGCCCTCCTCGTGATCGCGGTCGTCGCGGCAGTCGCCCTCGTGCGCCGCCGCGGCCAGCCACCTCCGGCGCCACCGCGCAAGTCGGGCGGCACCTTGCGCCAGCCCGGGCGCGCCCCGGAGGCAGCGGGTACGGCTGTGAGGCCCGTCGCGGCTGCTGGCGCCGGCAGGAGCGCCGCCGCGGCCACGAGGTCACCCGCGGCTGCGGCGTCTACGTCCAACACCGGTGACCGGACCCGCGAAGGGAGGGCCGTATCGTGAGCGTGCCAGG
The DNA here is from genome assembly GCA_027334785.1 of Acidimicrobiaceae bacterium. Lineage (GTDB taxonomy): Bacteria > Actinomycetota > Acidimicrobiia > Acidimicrobiales > Palsa-688 > JAJZYO01. The sequence goes on along the minus strand of DAHWQF010000676.1, from coordinate 1,097 downwards.
GCCTTGGTACCTCGGGCTCGCAGCGTTCCTCTTTGGGATCGGCGCCACGGGCCTGCTTGTAAGGCGCAACATCCTGGTCATGTACATGTGCATCGAGCTCATGCTCAATGCGGTGAACTTGACCTTCGTTACCTTTTCGCGCATGCTCAACGACCTGGGTGGCCAAGACGCGGTTTTCTTCGTGCTCGTGGTCGCAGCAGCCGAGGTCGTGGTCGGCCTCGGGATCATCGTTGCCATCTACCGAAGACGAGCCGGTGCCACGGCCGACGACGTCAACTCCCTGAAGGGCTGAGGCGCTAGATGGTCAATGCCGCCTACGTAATAGTCGCCCTGCCGCTGCTTGGCTTCGCGCTCAACCTCGTCTTTGGCCGCCGCCTGGGGGAGCCGCTCGCCGGTTGGGTGGGGACTTTTGCTGCCGCTGGCAGCTTTGTCGCGTCGCTTATCACATGGGTCGCCATGCTCGGGCGGCCGGCGGGAACGAGGGTGGCCAACCTCAACATCTTCACCTGGGTGCCGGTGGCCGGCCTGCACGTGAACACCGGGCTCTTGGTCGACCCGCTCTCGCTCACGATGGTGCTGTTCGTGACCGGGGTCTCCTCGGTCATCCACCTGTACTCGATCGGCTACATGCACCGGGACCCCGGCTTTGCCCGGTTCTTCGTCTACCTCAACCTGTTCCTCTTCTCGATGCTCGTGCTGGTGCTGGCCAACAACTTTCTCTTCTCGTTCCTCGGGTGGGAAGGCGTCGGCTTCTGCTCGTACGGCCTCATCGGCTTCTGGTTCCAGCGCGAGGTCGCTGCCGTTGCGGCCAAGAAGGCCTTCATCACCAACCGTGTCGGCGACGTCGGTTTCCTGATCGCCATCTTTTTGATCTTCGACCACTTCGGCTCGCTCAACTACTCGAGCGTGCTCGGCACCTTGGTGGGTGGCCACCCGACCGGCCTCATGGCAGGGGCAGCTGGGGCCATACCCGGGTCTACGGCGACGGCCATAACGCTGCTGCTGTTTTTGGGGGCCATTGGCAAGTCAGCCCAGATCCCCCTCTACATCTGGCTCGTTGACGCCATGGAAGGCCCGACCCCGATCTCGGCCCTCAT
>DAHWQF010000675.1 GCA_027334785.1 Acidimicrobiaceae bacterium | reverse complement strand
GAGGCCCAGGGCATGGACGAGGCCCTGGAGGAGCTACGCCTCTTGATGGCGGCAGACATGGACAGCAAAGCCGCTTTTTCCTGCTTGATAATCGGCCAGCCATTGCTGAGGCGACGAGTCCGCCTCGGGGCCTACGTCGCCCTCAACCAGCGCATCGCACTGCGCTACGTGCTGGAGGGGATGGCCAAGGACGAGACCGGGGCCTACATCGCCCACCACCTGAAGATCGCAGGCCGGACCGACACGATATTTGCAGACGCGGCTGTCGAGGTCGTCCACCAGGTCTCGAGAGGCTTGCCGAGGGCGGTCAACAACCTAGCCACCCAGGCGCTCGTCGCCGCCTACGCCGAGAAGAAGTCCGTGGTCGACGAGGCCAGTGCCCGTATGGCAGCAGCGGAGGTGGACGCCGAATGAGCGGAGCCCGGGCCTACAACTACAACTCTTCCCCACCACCGCCGGTCGCCGGCACCATAGAGCCCCCGCCGGGCTGGCCGCGCCCGCCCGGGACCGCCGCCTACAACGGCCTGGCCGGAGCGGTGGCAGAGACGATAGCCCCCCACACAGAGGCCGACCCGGTGGCAATACTGGGCCAGTTGCTCGTGGCCGCCGGCTCGGTCGTCGGGAGGGGCGCCTGGTTCGAGGTGGAGGCGACCCGCCACCACCCGAACGAGTTCGTGGTCTTGGTCGGCGACTCCGCCAAGGCCCGCAAGGGGTCTTCCTGGGACCACGTGGCCAGGGCGCTCTCCAAGGCAGACCCGGGCTTCGCCGCCCGCGTGCACACCGGGCTTGCCACCGGCGAGGGGCTCATATGGGCGGTGCGCGACCCGTCCGGCACCGACCCGGGTGCCCTCGACAAGCGGCTCTTGGTGGTGGAGACCGAGTTCGCGAGCGTCTTGAAGGCCACCGGGCGCGACATCAACACCCTCTCCCCGGTGCTCCGCAACGCCTGGGACGGCAGGGCATTACAGACCCTCACCCGCACGAACCCCGCCCGCGCGACCGGGGCGCACGTCTCGGTGATCGGCCACATCACCGCGGCCGAGCTCGCCGCCCAGCTGAACAGCGTCGAGGTCGCCAACGGCTTCTTGAACCGCTTCGCCCTCCTGGCCTGCCGGCGCGTCCGGCTCCTCCCCGAGGGCGGCTCGCCCGACCCGTTGTCTGGGACCGGCCTGGACGACGAGCTCGCCTCGGCGATAAAGGCAGCAAGGGGGGCGGGCCAGGTGCGCTTTGGCATCGACGCCCGCGCCTATTGGTGGGACACCTACCCCGCCCTGTCTGAAGCGGGGGACGGCCTGGCCGGCTCGATGTGCGCCCGGGCCGAGGCCCACGTGCTGCGCCTGGCGCTCGTCTACGCCCTCTTGGACGGTGCCACCGCCATTTCTGCCCCCCACTTGGACGCCGCCTTGGCCCTCTGGGCCTATGCGGCGCGCTCGGCCGACTGGGCGCTCGGGACCTCGAGCGGCGACCCGGTGGCAGAGCAGATCCACGCCGCTCTCTCTGCAAGCCCCGCCGGGCTCAGCCGCACCCAGATCCGTGACCTATTTGCCCGCAACCAAAGCGTCATCGCCATAGACCAGGCTCTCGCGGCCCTCGCCGGAGCTGGCCGGGCCAAGTCGACGAGGCAAGCGACGGGCGGCCGCCCTGCCGACATCTGGTCCGCCTGCCAACCGGGCCCGCAATAACAACGTCGGTGCTCGCCAGCCCGGCCGGTGGGGCAGGTGGGGAGCGCCCGGCCCGGCGGTGCTGCGGGTTCCCCCCAAGGGCGGGCGCTTAGGGGTCCCCACCTGGCCCACGGGCGGCCGGCCGGGCCGGGAGCGCCGCGGTGCCCCTAATCGAGAGCGCAACCGGCACCGGCTGACGCGCCGAACAGCCTTTGGCTCGCGGGCGCCAGGACGGCCCAAGGCCCGCAGTTGGCCGAGCAACCGTGCTGCGTCAGATCTTTCTCCCGCGACACCAGCACCACTGACCGGGAACATGTCCCTTTGGTCGTTTGGTCGTCAACCCCCTGCCATCACCACGTCAAACGACGCGCACGTGTTCATTCACCATGACCGACAACACCGAGGCTGGCCAGGCCCATGGCGCCGGTCGTACTGCTCAGCTGGATGCTGGCGACCCGACCACGCAGGGAATCGA
>DAHWQF010000674.1 GCA_027334785.1 Acidimicrobiaceae bacterium | reverse complement strand
GAGAACTTGAAGCCCTTGGTGTAGTCAAACCTCTCCACCGCCCGCATCAGGCCGAGGTTGCCCTCTTGCACCAAGTCGAGGAACGCCATGCCTCGGTTGCGGTACCACTTGGCCACCGAGACCACCAGGCGCAAGTTGGCCTCCACCAGCACCTGGCGAGCGAGCATGCCCTCGGCGCGGAGGCGTTCGTCTGCTTGGCGCTGGCGCTCGAGGGCATGGCGCCTGGCCGCCCGGGCCGCAGGTCCCCCACCGCCGTCAAGCGCGCTCTCGCGCATCTGGTCCAGGCGGACGGCCGCCGCTCTCCCGAGCGCCGCGCAGCGTGCAAGGGCCACCTCCTCCTCCGCCGTGAGCAACCTCACGCGGCCGATCTCGCGCAAGTAGGCGCGTACGGAGTCCGCGCCGGCGGTGCCGGCTACCCCGACATCAACCCGGAGCCCCGCCACCGGTAGCCGCCGGCGCGTGTGCAGCGCCTCGCGCTGCCTCTTGTGAAGGAACCCGCTCCGGCCACTGCCTGTTAGGCTCACCCCTTCGGCCGAAGCAGCACTTTGTGCCGGCGCCGTCCCGGCCGTCACCTCAGAGGCCAGCGAGTCGAGCCCCTCGTCGGTCAGCAACTCGCCCGGTTCGCGCCACTCGATCCCCTCGGCCACCACGCGCCCGACCACCGCCGAAATGAGCTCGGGTGAAAGCTCAACCCCTTGGAGGACCGTCATTAGGTCGTCCGGAGTTAGCTGTCCTCGCTCGCGTCCTATGAGCAGCAGGGCGGCGAACTCTGCCGTGGGCTCGCCCAAGGACGTGAACGGCGCTCCCAACAGAGTTCTCCCAGGCCTCCCTTACCCAGCTCCGAGCGGCGTACCGGCGCCCGCGCCGAGCAAAGTTAGCAACTGCTGCTCCGCCTCGGCCAGGCGCCCCGCCTCAGCGGGCCCGGGCTCGACCGATCGCAATGCCTGCAGAGCGAGCTGGAGCTCCCTCGTCTCTCTGGCAAGGCGTGCCCCAGCGCCGGGGTCCGAGCCCCCGTCGGCGCGCGCCGCCCGTTGCAGTTCGGCGAGCGCTCGTACGGCCGCCCGGTCGATGAGCCGCCGCAAGACGTCGTCGGGGTCCTCGCTCCCCTGTACCGCCGCTAGCTGCGCCAGCAGGGCAGCCACAGGTGGCGCGGCAGACTCGAGGGCGTCGTGGAGCGTCATGGCCGAAGCAAGCTCCTCGTAGGCAGAACGGGCGACTTCGGAAGAAAAAAACCTGGGCTCGAGACGGCCCACGGTTTTCTCGGGATGGTGGACGGCCACTCGGAGCGCCTCCATCTCCGGGCGCGGCACAGGCGGTGCAGGCGGCGAAAAGCTGTCCTCGGGCCGGCCTACCGGGCGGCGTGGGAGCCGAAGCTCCCGGAGCTGTTCGGAGGAAAGCCGGCAGCGGTCGGCGACCTGCATGAGGTACTGGTCCCGCACCAGAGGGTCCGGGTGCTCTGCCACGAGCGCCAGCGACTCTTCTGCCGCCCGCGCACGCCCCTCGGGGGTCGTGAGCTCGGCCCGGGCGAAGTGCCTCTCTAAGCGGAACCCCAGGTAGGGCACGGCATTTGTGACGGCCTGGCGCAGTTTTTCGGGGTCGGCCTGGGCGAGGTCAGCGGGATCCGTGCCGGCTGGCAGCCCGACGACCGAGATGTCGGCGTGGAAACGTCTTTCCCACTCGTAGAAACGTTCGGCCGCACCCTGGCCTGCCGCATCGGCGTCGTAAGCCAAGACGATCCGACGGGCAAAGCCGGCGAGCAGCTTGACATGGCCCTCAGCCAGGGCCGTCCCGCAGGTCGCGACCGCCTCGCCAATGCCAGCGCGGTGCAGGCCGATCACGTCGGTGTAACCCTCGCAGACGACCACCCGGCCCTGAGCCACAACCTCCCCCTTGGCCCAGTTGAGCCCGTAGAGCACCCGGCTCTTGTCATAAAGAGCGGTGGCCTGGGTGTTCTTGTACTTGGGGCCGCTCCCGCCCGGGAGGGTGCGCCCGCCCATGCCCACGGGCCGGCCCGCCGAGTCGAAGATGGGAAAGAGAACACGTCCCCGGAAAAAGTCCGTCATGCGGCCCCCCTGGTCACGCTGGGCGAGACCGGCCGCCTCCAGGATCTCCTCACTGGTCCCGAGCTCGCGGGCCAAGGT
>DAHWQF010000673.1 GCA_027334785.1 Acidimicrobiaceae bacterium | reverse complement strand
GGCATTGGCGACGTGAAGCCACGGCGCGCCAGTTCCGAGACGACCTCTCCCATGCTGCGGCGTTCAGCGCCGGCGATCGTCTTGGCGACTTCGAACACATCCTTGTCAAGGTTGAGGGTCGTCCGCACCCCTCACATCATATCATCAGAGATGATGTACTGATGTGGCAGACGTTACCGCAAGGACTGCCCTCGGTGGCGGTCATCGCCGGAGCGGTGCGGATGGCGGCAGTGCGGGGGAAAGCAAAGGCCCTGGCAGAGCACCTGGCGGGCCTGCGGTTCGTGTAGCCTCTCTCGCGTGGCTCGGTCGCACGGGGCTGATCATGGCTGTAGCATCCCTCGCGTATGTTGGCGTCTGGCGGCCACCGTGTCCTTGGTGCTCGCTGGCGAGGGGCCCGGCTTTCTGGCTGGCGCAGACGCTGAGTGATTCGCACTGTGGTGACGGGCAGGTAGCGGTGAGTGGCGCGGTCGAGGTACTGCTGTCGACCTACAACGGCGAGAGGTACCTCCACCAGCAACTGGAGAGCGTTTGGGGCCAGAGTTACCCCGAGGTGGCACTCTCGGTCAGGGACGACGGGTCCTCCGACGCCACGTTGTCCCTGTTCGATGGCCTACTATCGGGGCGCCCTCACGCCAAGCTAGTGATGGGTGCCCACCTCGGTGCCGCCCAGAGCTTTATGTCGCTCCTCCGTTCGGTGGGTACCACCAGCTCTTACGCAGCGTTCTGTGACCAAGACGACGTCTGGGCGCCCGACAAGCTGGCCGTGGCGGTTGGCGCGCTCGACGACGTCGAGGAGCCTGGCCGCCCAGCCCTCTACTGCTCGGCGGTCACCCTGGTCCGAGAGGACCTCACGGAGATCAAGGTCCACCGCCGCTGCACGAGGGGCCCCTCGTTTGAGAATGCCCTGGTAGAAAACGTTGCCACCGGCTGCACGATCGTGGTGAACCGTCCCGCCATCGATCTGCTCTCCCGTCGCCGCCCCGAGCACCTGCTCATGCACGACGCCTGGTGTTACCTGGTCGTGGCCGGTTGCGGGGAGGTCGTTTACGACCGAGTCCCTCACGTGCTCTACCGCCTGCACCAAGCCAACACCGTTGGAGTCGGGACGACGCTTTGGTCAGAGTGGTCCGGACGTGTCCGGAGACAGCTGGAGCAGGGCAAGGAGCGGGTGCTGACAGCCCAGGCCAAGGAGCTCGGCGAACTCCACGGTGCCGACCTCCGCCCGGGCGCTGCCCATTCGCTCGAGCAGTTCCTGGCGGCGCAGTCCTCGGCGGCCGCAAGATTCCGCTACGCCACCAGCGGCACGGCTCACAGGCAGCGTCTGGTGGACGACCTTGTCTACCGTTCGCTGTACGTGGCTGGGCGCATCTGACCAGTGGGGCTCATGGTACTGCGGACTACCACGTCACCTCGTCACGCCGCCTCCTGGTCGGGATCGCCGAGCGAGGCGACCATCCCATGTGCGGAGACGAGGCAAGGCAATTGGGACCGGCACCTTGGACCTTGCCCCCAACCTGGCATGGTAGATATCTGGACGCCAAGACGGTTACCCTAGTTCACGATTGCCATGACAGAAGTCGGATGCACCATCGTCGCTCGCAACTACCTTCCTGCCGCAAGAGTCCTCGCTAAGTCTTTTCGCGAGCACCACCCCGGCGCGGGCTTCGAAGTGCTAGTCGTCGACGACCTTAGCTGTGAGGTGGACGAGAGCCGCGAACTCTTCGGTGTCGTCAGATTGGGTGACATCGGGATCGAGCCAGATGAGGCTCTTCGCATGGCGGCGATCTACGACGTTATGGAGCTGTGCACGGCCGTTAAGCCTTGGCTCTTGCGACGGCTTCTCGACGATGGGGCTTCGGTAGTTATCTACCTCGATCCTGACATCAAGGTTTATGCTCCCCTTGAGGAGGCGATCACCGGTGCCGAGCGCGCCGGGATCGTTCTTACGCCGCACGCAATACGACCCATGCCTCGCGACGGCATGAGCAAGTCTGAGTACGAGGTCTTGTTGTCGGGCATTTACAACTTGGGCTTCATCGCTGTCTCGGCTGGCTCGGGGGAGTTCCTTTCCTTTTGGCAGGAGCGCCTGCGCCGGGAGTGCATCGTGGACCCGGCGAACATGCGCTTTGTCGACCAGCGCTGGATCG
>DAHWQF010000672.1 GCA_027334785.1 Acidimicrobiaceae bacterium | reverse complement strand
CACCGGGATCGGCCAGGCTCGCAGCGGCAGCTCCGGCGAGGGCGGCTATCTCGGCGGCGACCTGCGCCTGGAGGTCCGCGCAGAGCCCCCTAATGGGGGGTGTGAGAGGGAGCGCAGCGCAACCAGTAGCAGTAGCCGGGAGGGGGGCGCGGGGGGAGGGGTGGATAACTGCCCCTTCCTGTGGATCTATGTGGACGAGCTGGGGATTTCGTCCACACCTCTTCCCAGCCGGCTGTTCGCAGGCCAGGCTGGGTCCGAGCCACCAGCGGGTGAGCACTCGAGCCCCTCGGGCCATCAGAGCCCTAAAAAAAGACAGTGCCCCCGCTGGTTCGTGAGGAGGGAACTGACCGCTTGTGGGATGACGTCGCCGAAGAGCACTGATCCATTAGGTCGAGGCCGTGTTCCTCTTCGGGCTCCAAGCAAAAGCACACGATGGAAGGGAGGACGAGTTGATCTTCGTTGGCAATGACTGGTCGGAGGACCACCACGATGTGGCGATCCTCGATGAGGCCGGGAGGCCCCTCGTGGCCCACCGGCGGCTGCCCGAGGGGCTGGCGGGCGTGGCGGCCCTGCACCAGCTGATAGCCGAGCACGCCGACGACCCCGCCGCGGTGGTGATCGGCATCGAGACCGACCGGGGTCTATGGGTCATGTCGCTTGTGGCTGCTGGCTACCAGGTGTACGCCATCAACCCCCTGTCGGTGTCCCGCTACCGGGAGCGCCACTCAGTTTCTGGTGCCAAATCGGACCCGGGAGACTGCCATGTCCTGGCCGATCTGGTGCGCACCGACCGCCACGCCCATCGGCCCATCGCCGGGGACTCGCCCGAGGCGGAGGCGGTGAAGGTCCTGGCCCGGGCCCATCAGCGTCTCATCTGGGACCGCCAACGCCAGATGAACAGGCTGCGCTCGATCCTGCGGGAGTTCTTCCCCGGCGCCCTCGAGGCTTTGGGCACCGAGCTCGCCGGTCCCGACGCATTGGGACTGCTCGCCCGGGCGCCCACTCCCGGTGCCGCCGCCGGCCTGTCCAAGTCGGCGATCGCCGCCGCTTTGCGCAAAGGGGGCCGGCAGCGCAACGTGGAGGCCAAGGCCGCCCAGCTCCAAGAGATCCTGCGCCGGCCCCGCCTCGACACCCCCGAGGCGCTAGCCGCCGCCTACGGCGCCCAGGTGGCCTCGGCGGTGGCCGTGATCGGGGAGATGACCCGTCAGATCGCCTCCTTGGAGACCAGCCTGGCCGAGAGTTTTGAGTCGCACCCGGACGCCGAGATCCTACGAAGCCTGCCCGGGCTGGGCACGGTCCTCGGCGCCCGGGTGCTGGGCGAGCTCGGCGATGATCCGAACCGCTACGCCGATGCTAGGGCACGCAAGAACTACGCCGGCACCTCCCCCGTCACCAAAGCCTCGGGCAAGAAGAGGACGGTGCTGGCCCGCTTTGTGCGCAACCGCCACCTCGCCGACGCCTGCTATCGGTGGGCGTTCTGCGCCACCAACTCCTCCCCCGGGGCCAGGGCCTTCTACGACGAGCACCGGGCCAAGGGCGATACCCACGACCAGTCCCTCCGAGTGCTGTCCAACCGCCTCGTCGGCATCTTGGACGGCTGCCTGCGCAGTCGCAGCCTCTACGACGAGGGCAAGGCCTGGGGGCACCGCATCACCTCGCCTGGCGCCAAGGCGGCGGCGTGACGCCCGGCCCCTCCCGCCCCGGCAACAAGCCGTGTGGTAACGATGCCGTAACGACCTGCGGCCAGTGCGGCACCTCCTTCGCCCCCCTCGGGAGGCAAACATGGTGCTCGCCGGCCTGTCGGGTCGCCGCTTGGCGCCGGCGTCACACGCCGGTCGCTCCCGTGCCGCTGCCGCTGCCTCCCAAAGCTCACCGGCGCGAAGTCACCGTCTATGCATGCGACGGCTGCGGTGAACGAGCCCTCGGCTCTCAGCGATGCGAATCCTGCAACCGCTGGATGCGCGCCGTCGGCATCGGTGGCTCATGTCCCGAATGCTGCGCGCCCCTCGCCATCACGGAGCTCGTCGCCCAAGATGTGTAAAACTCCGCCCCCCGAACATTCCCCCTTGACACCTTACGGCCGTGGGATGTCTTTTTCGGCTCCCCTCACCGCTTCGGGAGGCTCGCCGGCTGCCGGCAGGACTGGACG
>DAHWQF010000671.1 GCA_027334785.1 Acidimicrobiaceae bacterium | reverse complement strand
TCCGGGTGGCGGCGCGCGAGGGCGGCGAGCGCCGCCTTCTCCACCTCGACGTAAAGGTCCAGGAGGGGGCTCTCGCCGCTGAGCTCGGTCGCGACCCGGCGCAGGGCGGCGGCGCGCGCGGCGGCAAGGTCAGCGACGCGGGCGGCCTCCAACGCCTCGGTCAGTTCTCGTTGCGCGGCGGCGTGCCTGGCCTGCACGTCGAGCGTGGTGGCGCCGGGAGCGACGCGTACGGTGAGCACACCGGGCACCTCGACCGTGGCGTCAGCGAGGTGGAGGTAGGAGGGGACGTTGCGGATGGTGACGGCCTTGGCCCGGCCGTCTTCGACCTCGACCGACGCCTCGACCAGGCCGGCGGGGGTGTCGAGGCGGACCACCGTCACGGGCTCCTTCACCGGCACCATGCCGGTCTCGACGAGCACGGTGGCGGTGCCCATCGTGCCGTGCCCGCACATGGGCAGGCACCCCGAGACCTCGATGAAGACCACCCCGAAGTCGGCGTCGGGCCTGGTGGGCTGCTGGAGGATGGACCCCGACATGGCCGCATGGCCGCGGGGCTCGTACATGAGGAGGGTGCGCAGGTCGTCGCGCTCGTTCATCAGGTAGAGCCGGCGAGCGTCCATGGTGTCGCCCGGGAGCTCGCCGACGCCGGCGGTGACGACGCGCGTCGGCATCCCCTCGGTGTGGCTGTCGACCGCGGTTATGACAAGGCGGGAACGCATCAGCCGGCGCTAGCCACGAAGCGGCGGACCGCCGCCCGGACCTCTTCGGCCTGTTCGGGGGGCAGGGCCAACCGGGGGAGGCGGACGGGGCCGCCGTACCAGCCCGCTTCCTCTTGGGCCAGCTTCACCGCCTGCACAAAGCGAGGGTCGGCGTCCCAGCGCAAGACCGGCAGGAAGGCCATGTAGAGCCCGAGGGCCTCGGGCCATCGTCCTGCCGCACAAAGGTCGAACAAGCGAACCGATTGGGCGGGGAAGGCGTTGGCGAAGCCCGCGATCCACCCCGTCGCCCCCATCAGCACCGCCTCGGCCAAGGTGTCGTCGCAGCCGCAGATGACCTCGAGACGGGCTGCCGCCTGGCGGATGGCTGCCACACGGCGGACGTCCTGGGAGAACTCCTTCACCGCTAAGACCGCCTCGACCTCGCCCGCCACCCGGGCGAGCAGTGCTGGCGTGAGGTCCACCCTGGTCGAGTAGGGGTTGTTGTAAGCGATGATGGGGAGGCCGGCCCGGGCCACTTCGGCAAAGTGGGCTACGACCTCCTCGGGTGTTGGGGCATGCGAAGTAGGTGGGAGGCACATGACGGCTGGGCAACCGACCTCTCTGGCATGTTCGGCCCAGCGGCGGGCCTCCCTCCCCGACTTGCCGGACACGCCGGGGACCACCTCGACCCCTGGCACGGCGTCCCTGGCGGCCTTCACGACCGCCGCGCGTTCGTCTTCGGTGAGGGCTTCGTACTCACCGAGCGAGCCGACAGGGACGAGCCCGGCAACACCGGCTCCGGCGAGGCGCGCGCAGTGGGCCTGGAACCTGTCGAGGTCGAGCGCGCCGGCGCGGTCAAAAAGCGTCGCGACTGCAACGTAAACACCAGGAAAACGAGGGGGCTGGCTCATCTCGGCTCACGCTAGGCGGCCGGCGGGCTGAGCGCCGAGGCACAGCCCTCCAAGGCAAGCCAGGACCGTTACGACATCTGTCAAGACGTTACGACATCGGTCAAGAACGGTAGCCGTTACGGCCAAAGCTGGTACCTAGGCCGGTACCATTTTTCCTCGAGCGGACCTCGGCGGGGAGCCAGCCTCAGCGGGGGCCACTGCCCATGGCCGCCGCCTCGAGGGCGGCCCACGTGTCCTCGGAGATCCGGGCACCCAAGTAGGAGGCGGTAGTGCGGGCCTGGGCTGGCGTGCGCATGCCGGCTACCACGCTCGCCACCGCTGGGTGGCGGAGGGGGAAGCAGACGGCTGCGGTCGGCAAGGTGTGGCCGTGCTCCTGGCAGGCGGCGGCCAGCGCCCGTGCTTTCGCGAGCACGTCTTCGGGCGCCGGCTCGTAGTCCCACCTGGCGCCCTCCGCAGGCCAGGGGCGGGCCAGGATCCCCTAGTTGAAAGGTGCCGCTGCCACGACTGACACGCCCCGTCGCTCGCACTCCTCGAGCAGCGGCT
>DAHWQF010000670.1 GCA_027334785.1 Acidimicrobiaceae bacterium | reverse complement strand
ACATGAAGCGACCGCTCGAGGTCGGGCAACGCGAGCACGACGATCGTCGTGTCGACCGCTGCCATCAGCACCCCGATCATGATCACGACCAGGGCCAGTCCCGTCTTGGCATTGACGGGTACAGCGCCGGCGCCTGCGTCCTGCTCGGCTAGCTTCATCGTGGGCTCCTCACACTCTTAAGACCAGGTTATGACCATTGGCGGGAGCAGGGCTAGCGTCAGGGGACGTGACGTCCATGACATGGGGCGGCTTCGACCTCGAGCGTTTCGTGTCAGCACAAGACGCCGGAGGCACCTACGAGCGGGCGCTCCAGGAGCTGCAAGGGGGGTTTTCGGGTGCGCTGGAGATAAGCAGCTGCCTTTTGGCAAGTTGTGCGGCTGGCCAGTCGGCGGAGGTGCCCTCCTGGTAGCCCGCGAGGCGAGCCTGCTCGTCCTTCGCGCCTGGGCCGCCCGTACCTGGCCCGCCCGTGCCTAGCGTCCGATGTCTGGTGGCTGTTGCCGGCGCCGGCCGCGCTGGGTGCTGTGTACAGCGAGGGGTTTCTCGTCCTCGCCGGCGCCCCGACGCCTGGCTGCCGCTGCGGTCCGCTGCACGAAGCCAGCCATGCCAGGGACCGTGAAGGCGCTCTGGCGCCCGTCTGCGACGAGGTGCCCTTTGCGATCAGCCGCTCCCGGTACACGGCGACTTCCTTGGGGGTCCTCCCGAGTTGCGCGGCGATATTGGTGGCCGTGGCCGGCTCACCGCGCGCGATGACGGCGGCGACCGCTGCAAGGTACTCCCGTTCGCGTTGGGGCGCTTGGTTCCAGCGGCTCAAGTAGAGGCCTCGCTCTAGGCCTCGTCCACGGTGACGACGAGCGAGCTCCCCGTCGTGCGCAACCTCGCGGCCAGGCGGCCCAGGGCGTCGCGTATGAGGTAATAGTCAGGGAAGGCGGGTGCAGCAGAGCGGTCCAGGGTCACCTCGGCGCCGACGCCCGCGACACCAGCTCGGATCGTCGCGGACGCAGCGTGCAGCCCGCCGGCGGGCCGCGTCGTGCCGAGGATCTGCTCAACCAGGGCGGCCTCGTGCAACAGATGGGGGACGAAACCTCCCGGAGAGGTGACTTCGACCCGCAGGCGTGGGGAGCCGTAATGCTGGCCGGCTATGTCCGCGACCTCCCGCAGCAGCACGGTCTTCCCCATGCCCCGGCTCCCGACCAGGATGAGCGACGTCGGCATCGTCCCGCTTGCTGCTTAAGCCAGGGCGGACCGGGCCGCGCCGAGGATCTCGTCACGCCCGGTAAGCAGCTGGGGCGAACGGTTGAAGCCGGGGCGGAAGGGGTTCCGGCTCCGAGCGCTCAAACCTCGGTCCTGACAGTCACTAACGAACTGACTAACATCCGCTAACGATTAGGCTAACGCTCGCTAGCGCCAGAGGGCCGGCCCTGACCTAGGGACCGAGGAGGCCTGCTGCTTCACGATCGGCCTCTTCCGCCCGGTCGTCGTCGTCTCTACAGGCCTCCTCCAGCTCCTCGGCCCCGACGAGGTCGCCGCGGCGCTCTGCCACGAGGCGGCCCACGCCCGCCGTCTTGGCCCCCTCCGCCAGCTCGCCGCTTCTGTCACCGCCCCCGCCGTGTTCTTCGTGCCGGTGCTCCGGGACCTGGCCCAGGCGGCCCAGCTGCAAGAGGAGCTGGCGGCCGACGAGGCCGCAGCCGCCCGCTACGGCAAAGCGGCCCTCCTTTCTGCTCTGCAAGTGCTCCTTTCTGCTCTACGAGTGCTCCTCGCTGCCCCCCAGGTGGCTGGCGACGCTCGTGCCCCCTCAGCTCCATGGCCCGCCCGGCCATGCTCCAAAAGCGCCTCGAGGCCCTCGGTGGCAACTACCTACGCATAGCCCTACGCGGGCCGAGGCTCGCTCGTTGGCAGCGTCGCCGGCGTCGCCCTCCTGGCAGTCGTCGGTTTCGCCGTCCCGAGCCAAGTAACTCCGCCCTCTCCCCTACAAGCTCACCAGGTCCCCGTGCCGGCGCACGCTCACAGGTAGCCGCTGGACGCTCCAAGGCCTCTTGACACGGCTCCCTAGAGCGACTATGGTTACGTAGTAGCTGCCACATAACACGGGCTCTTGAGAGCTTGTCATAGCTGGGGAGAGGTGGGAGGCACGAAGTTGTAGCCCAAGTCAGTC
>DAHWQF010000066.1 GCA_027334785.1 Acidimicrobiaceae bacterium | reverse complement strand
GACGGCGCTTACCTGCTCGTCCCGACGGCCCCTGGGCTTGGCATAGCCCTCGTCCCTGGCGGAGAGCAAAAGTACCCCTTCCGGGACCGCGAACTCGTGACCCGGCTCCATGCGGACGGTTCAGTGGTCGACCAATAGGCGACCAATAGGCCGGGGACATGAAGTCCCCACCAGAACGCCACGGTGGCCACCAGCTCGACGAGGAAGTGGTCCCTGGGGCCAATTATGCGCAGCCCAATCGAGTCGCCGGAAGGCCCGGCGTCTTACGACCGCGCCACGTGCACCTTCACGTGCTCTATGCGAGCGTCAGAGCCGGGAAAGAAAAGCCCTTCGTGCCCGTCTGACCAGCGCACTTGGTATGGCGGGCCACCGTCGGGCCCCAGCACCCCCACGACTTCGCCCTTGCGCGCCCCGTTGCCGACATGCCTGCCCTCGACCTCGATACGGTCGCCGATCGACGCCTTCATGATGGGCCTCCTTCTTGTAAAACTATTGCTACCCAGGATGGCGCCGGCATTTGCGAGAAAAGGTGTACACGGTGTGGAAGCTCGGTGGAGGAGGCCTACTGCGGAGGCCTTCTGAACAGGCAGGCTCAATCGAAGCCAATGCCCCCCAACCCACCCTAACCACGAGCGCTCGCCGGTCTTGGAGGCATAGGCACGCGCTGCCTTGGGTGCTCTTACTACCAGCAAAAGGTCCCCCTTCGCTGAGGTCCACCGCCTTCGCTATTGGTCTTCGAGAGGGTGCCGGCTGCGCCTCCTCGTAATGCGGCACCGCGGGCGGCCGAAGAGCGATAGGCCCGGCTGCCTGGGAAAGTTGAAATGGAATGTCATTTCTCACCCTCTCCCTCATGGTATTTGCACAACCGGGCGCTTGTAGCGTCGAACTGATCAACGGCTTGGCGCGCTCGTGGGCTCGAGCAGTGTCAGCCGAGGGCTTCGCCATGCGACCGCGGGTCGGCAGGCGCAGCCGCGCTGTCTGGATAGAAAGCGACGTGGACTCGGGCCTCGCCGGCCGGGTCGGTAAGTACGAGCACCCTGTCCCCGACACCGAACCGGAGGGCGTCGTCGACAGGCAGTGGCTGCCCCCGACGGATGACGGCGACGACAAGGTCGCGCTCGGAGAGGCCAAGTTCAGCCTGCCCTCGTCCCACGGCCGCCGAGCCGACGGTGACGTTCACCCCGAGCAGTACGAGGCCTACAGCGCCGAGCTCGGCCAAGCGGACGGTCCTGCCCGAGCCGGTTGCCTCCTCGATCACGGCAACCAGAGCCGAGGCCTGAGAGACGGAAGCGTCGACCCCCCACGAGTCGTCGAACAGCCACCGGTTGGCGTCATCGTTGACCCGGGCAACTACACGAGGGACCTCCAGGTGGCGTTTGGCGAGCACCGAGATCACCAGGTTCTCCTCGTCTGATCCGGTGCACGCCACGAGCACGTCGGTGCGGAGCGCGCCGGCGGTCTCCAGAGTTGTGGCCACGCAGGCATTGCCAGTGACCACCTTGAGGCCCTGCACAGAAAGGGCCCTCGCTCGATCGGCCTCCGACTCGACGACGACCACCTCGTTGCCCGCGGCCCGGAGCGCTTGGGCGAGCTGCGCCCCGACCGCACCTCCTCCAGCCACGACGACGTGCATCAACCCAACCTCCCACCTAGAAAGCTCCGGAGGCGCCCGAGGGCGCCGGAGGCCACAACGAAACTGACCAGGTCTCCCTCCTTCAAGGTGGCTCCCGTCCCGGGGATCGAAGAATGCCCGGCCCGGGTGACCTCAACGACCTGGATCTCGCCGGGCACGTTGAGCTCGGCCACCCGCCGGCCAGCCAGGTAGGCAGGGACCGGCGAGCGCACGAGGAGCGACTCTCCGTTGCCGAAGGTCTGCTCTGGCTCCAGGCGACCGTGGCGGAGCATGCGGTGGACCCGGTCGACCGTCATCCGCACGGAGGTGACCATGGCCAGCCCGAGATCTGCACAAACGGGAGCCCGCTCGGCGTCGTGGAGGCGCCCGATCACCCGCGGGACGTGATAGCGGTCGCGGGCGACACGGGCCGTCACGATGTTGAGGCTGTCGCTCGAGCTGAGCGCGGCAAAGGCCTCGGCCTGCTCAATGCCGGCGGCTTCGAGGACCTCCCGGCGAAGCCCGTCGCCAAGGACGAACCTCCCGCCGAAGCCTCCCGGCAGGCGCGCCCTGGCCCCATCGTCGAGGTCGACCACCGACACGTCGTCGCCCTCGGCTCCGAGACGGGCCGCCAGGGCGGCACCCGACCGCCCGCACCCGAGGATCACGACCTGCATCAAGCCTCTTTCTCGCTCGCCTGGTCCTTCGTGGCGGCACCTGCGGGCACCGGGCCACTGTGGCGATGCCACGCCTTCCGGGCCTCGTCCGCGACGATGAGCAGGAGGCCGAAACCGGCGAGGAGCGCCCAGTCCGAAGGCCGCAGAGCGGTGGTGTGGAACACCCCCTGCAAGGTTGGCACATAGCTGACGGCGGCCATGAACCCGAGGCCGAGCAGGCCAGCCGCCACGAGGGGCGGGTTGGAGAAGAGGCCCACCTTGAAAACGCTTTCCCGGTCGGTGCGGACGGCGAAGCTATTGAAGAACTGGCTCACGACGATACCGGCCTGGCTCATGGTGAGCGCCTCGCGATAGGTCGGGTTCGAGGAGGTGAAGGCGGCGAAGGGCACGTGGGCGGAGTGGATCCGCCAGAAGAAGGCGAACACCACCCCGGCGGACTGAATGGTCCCCAGAAAGAGGAAGCGCCGTACGACCGACCAGGAGAAGAGGTGCTCGGAGGGAGGGCGCGGAGGGCGGGCCATCGTCCCCGGCTCGGGGCGCTCGGCGCCGAGCGCCAAAGCCGGCATCACATCCGAACCCAAGTCGATCGCCAGCACCTGCAGGGCCGACAGCGGCACCAGGGGGAAGCTCACGAACGTGGCGGCGAGGATCGGCGCGAGCTCGGCCAGGTTGTGGCTGAACAGGTAAGCAAGGAAACGGCGGATGTTCTGGTAGACGGACCGTCCGAGCTCGACAGCCTGGGCGATCGAGGCGAAGGAGTCATCCAAGAGGACCATGACCGACGCGGCCCGAGCCACGTCGGTACCGCCTCGACCCATGGCCACTCCTACGCTCGCCCGCTTGAGGGCAGGGGCGTCGTTGGCCCCGTCCCCGGTGACCGCCACGACCTCGCCCAGGCTCTCAAGGGTGGCGACGATCCGAAGCTTGTGCTCAGGCCTCACCCTGGCAAAGATGACCTGGTCGCCCCCTTGCAGCGCCTTGGCCAACCCGTCTTCGCTCATCTGGTCGAGGTCGGCTCCGCTCACTATGCGCGCCGAGCCCTCGCCGACGATCCCTACTCGCCGCGCAATGGCCTCTGCGGTCAGCCCATAGTCGCCGGTGACCATGAAGATCCTGATGCCTGCCGTATGGCAGGCCTCGACGGCCGCCGTGACCTCGGGACGCGGGGGGTCGGCCATGGCCACCAGGCCGAGGAACGTGAGCTCCTGCTCGACTTCGTCCTGATGAACGTGAGCAGAAGCGAGGCGCCTGCGGGCCACCGCGAGCACCCGCAGGCCCTGCGCCGCCAAGGAATCGTCAGCGTCTTCGATCCGCTGGTGGACCTCGGCGCCGAGCGGCACCTCTTGACCGTCCCAGAGGGCACTGCTGCAGCGAGCGAGCACCGCCTCCGGTGACCCTTTCACGTACGCCTGGTAGCCGTCACCCACCCGGTTAACGGTGGTCATGAGCTTGCGGTCGGGGTCGAAGGGAAAGGCCCCGACCCGCTCGGCATGCGCTGCCTCGGTGGCGAGGTCGATCCCCGCCTTTATCGCTGCCACCAAGATCGCCCCTTCAGTGGTATCGCCGAGGATGCGCCAACCTTTTTGATCCGAAGGTGGGAGGAGCCGGGCATCGGAGCAAAGGGCCCCAGCGCGGAGCACCTCGACGACGGGCGCCGGGTCTTCCACTTGGCCCTCGGGGGCATAGCCCACTCCGCTCACCGCGTGCAAGCGTCCGGACTCGAAGACCTGCTGGAGGGTCATCTCCGCGGTGGTGAGCGTGCCGGTCTTGTCGGTGCAGATCACCGTGGTCGACCCGAGGGCCTCGACTGCCGCCAGTCGCTTTATGAGCGCCTGGTGGCGGGCCATACGCCGCACGCCAATGGCAAGAGAGACCGACAGCGTGGCCGGCAGGCCCTCGGGCACCAGGGCGACCATCACGCCGAGGGCGAACACGAACGACAGGGCGATCGCGTTCCCGGTGAGCACCCGCAACGCGAAGAGCAGCACGCCCGCGCCGATGGCCACGACAGCCACTCGGCGGGCCATGTCGGTCACCTGTCGCTGGAGCGGGCTCTGCTCGGGCGGGAGCGACGCCGTAAGCCGGTATATTCGGCCGAACTCGGTCGCAAGGCCGGTGGCGAAGACCACCGCCTTGCCGGTGCCGTTGGTCACCGAAGTCCCCATGAACACCAGGTTGCGGGCGTCGGTTAGCTGCGCCGCGTTCACTGGGTCAGCGACGCGGCGCACCGGTTGGCTTTCGCCGGTGATGGCGGCCATCTCGATCGACAGCTCGTGGCTCTCGATCACCCTGCAATCGGCGGACACGGCGTCTCCGGCCTCGAGCACCACAACGTCGCCGGGCACGAGGCTCTCGGCGGCGATCTCGGTCAGCTGTCCGGCCCGCAGCACCCTCGCGGTGTGCGGCACCATGGCCTGAAGGGCCTCAGCGGCGCGCTCGGCGGCGTGCTCCTGAGCGAAGCCAATGAGGGCATTGATGGCCACGACCCCGAGGATCCCGAAGGCGAGCTCCAGGTTGGCGGGATCGTGAGGTGTGGACACGAAGTAGATCACGAAGGTGATCCCTGCCGCGACGATGAGAACAACGGCGAACATGTTCGCCAGCTGGGCCGCCAGCTCGAGGACCACCGAACGCCGCTGGGGGCGGGGGAGCGAGTTCGGGCCTACAGCAGCCTTACGCCTTTCTGCCTCGGCCTCGTCGAGGCCCCGGCGCGACGTGCCAAGCGCTGCCAGGGCGTCACCGACCCTGAGGGCCTCGATGCTCTGACCACCTCCTCCATCGAGGACGTGGGCCCCGACGGCACGGAGTGCGACAGGCACCTGCGCCGGTCCCCGACGTGCTGCCGGGGCTGCCTGCCTCGAGGCAGATATCTTGGGGACTTGTCGAATGGTCCCAGCTTTGAGGTTGAGGCAGGCGATAGCTAGGGCCGAAGGTCCTACGGATTCGAGCGCCGCTCGAGCGTGCACACATGTTCACGCCCGAAGGCAGGGACAATGCGCTTGCTAATGCGCTAGCCCGGTTGGCTACCGCAGAGGTGGTGACCTTGGTGCACCGCGCCTCACACTGGTCATGGCTCAGCCCTGTCTTCGCAAGGGATCGCTCCTCAAAGGGCGTGCCGGGTGCCGCGGCCGAAGCCTTATCCTCCAAGGCACCTTCACGCGCGAAGCCGGAGTACTCCAAGACGCTCTTGGTCGGCGAAGTTGCCCGCTTAGGCGGTGCCCTAGTGAGGGAAGTTATTGGCCCCCCTCCACCGGCCTGGCGTCCGACAGGAGGTAGCGCGGCCCAGTGCCAAGGCTGGCGGCGGCGTCCCCGGGGTTGTAGAGCTTGCAGGCCCCGAGCGAGAGGCACCCGCAGCCTATGCACGAGGCAAGCTCGTCACGGAGGCGCTGCAAAACGGCTATCTGCTCGTCGAGCCGCGGGCGCCAGGCGGCAGAAAGCCGGGCCCAGTCAATCTTCGTCGGCGTGCGCGACTGGGGTAGGGACGCCAGCGCGCCGCGGATCTCTTCCAGCGAGAGGCCGACCCGCTGCGCCACCTTGATAAAGGCGACCCGCCGGAGTGTGCTGCGGTGGTAGCGCCGTTGCCCCCCGCCAGAGCGGCTGGCGGAGATGAGCCCTTCTGACTCGTAGAAACGGAGCGCTGAGTGGGCGACCCCGGCCCTGTCGGCGACTTCGCCAATGCTGAGCAGGTCAGGAGGCATGTACCGGATGATATCTGGAAACCCTTGACTTAAAGTCAGGTTGAGGTTATAGCGTCGTGATCGTGAGCGAGCAACCACCTTCTTTGGCTCATCCGTCTGTCAACAGCGAAGTCTTGGACGACGCGCTGGGGCGCCTCTCGAGCACGGCGCCCGAGTTCGCCGGTGGGCTGTCCAATCACGGTCCTATGGTCTGCGAGGCGCTCGCCCACCTCGGCCGGGCGGACGCGATCAGTCCCTGGCTCAACTCCTACGTGTCACGCCTCGAGGAGGGGCCCGGGCGGGGGCGGCCCCTCGCGCGGGATGAGTGGGCCCGAGCCTTGGGGGTGGCTCGCCGTTACTCCGACTGGGCCGCTCTCTTCGAGCAGGAGCTGTCAGCGCGCCCATGGGCCGATGTGGTGGCTGCTTGGGTGCCGCGACTGCTCCCGGGGTCTATGGCGGCCGCGACCCACGGGCTCATCCGGGCCGCGCACGCCACGCGGGCGCTGGCAGAGGCAGAGGCAGAGACGCCAGAGCGGCGCTGCGAGCTCGCAGCCGGGCTCGCCTACTGGGCGAGCCAATACCGAGCCCTAGGAGGTGCGCCCGCGCCGAGCGGGACGCTTACGGTGAGGCAAGCGCTCGCTGAAATGCCGACCGTCCCTTTCGACGAGCGCGGCCATGGCCTCATCGGCGATGGCGCCGTCAAGGCGAGCGGGATGGGTGGCTTTGCCGCCTCAGTCGACGCACTAGGACCGCCCCCATCCGTCGATGGAGCTCTCTCGGAGCTGACGTCTGCCATGGCGGGCTGGTACCTCGCCAACTGCGAGCATGCCCCGATCGCCTTCGTGCACGGTGTGACGGCGCCGGCGGCTTTGCGGCTCCTGCTGCCCTATCTGCCGGCGCGGGCCGCCGGCACAGCTTTCGCGTACCTATGGCAAGCCTGTGCCGCCATCCGTTCTGCCTTTGCCGTTGGGCGCCCGCGGGTGGACGCGGACGTGGAGCCACCAGGTGACGAGGAGTTGGTAGCCAACGCCGTCGAGGCCGGCGGCGCTCATGCCATCAAGCTAACGGAGGCTTGCCTGCGCGAAAACGCCCTCCAGGGCGACGCCATGTACCTGCTTGCTGCGGCCGACGCCGGCCGGCGCCTGGCGGTCTGACAGGGCGCTCAGCCCCTCGCGACGCGCCGGTCCCAATCGTTGTCGACCTGTTCCCAGAGCCCCGGGATCGGCCTCCTCGAACGGTAGGAGGTGGACGACAATCTGGCGCCGCCTCTGTCAGGGCGGTCCACGCCCGAGCCGTCCGGTATGTTGTTTTTCCTTGTGGGACAACAACTTTCTTGACGGACACATGACAGCTAATCAGCGCAGGTTGAGCTTTACCGCCCTAGGACGCCCGCCGCGATCAGCCTGGCTCCCGCCGGACCGCCTCCCTGCCGAGGACCTCAGCCAGGTCGTCGGGGCGCGACCACATCGGCCGGTGGCCGGTTTCCAGCTCGGCATAGGTAGCGTCGAGTCCGTCCATCTCGGCAAAGAACGGATGGCCAGCGGAGGCCATGGCCTTTACCTAGTCGAGGGAGAAACTGAAGGTGACCAAACTGGCCACCTGCTCTCACCTCCGGTCGCCCTGCGCCGAGGTGCTCCTGGCAAGCGGTTCATTGACCCCCATCACGAACGGCGGGGCACGAGATGGGCAGCTGTGGCGCCTCGGGCTCGGCACCACAGCGCGCCACCACGTGGAGCCCCGCCCACGCGGCTAGAGCGGTCATTGACAGCCGCGCTCTACCCGGCGGTAACGTCCGGTTGGTCAATCACCCAAAGCCAGGTGCCGTCGGGCTGCCGATGAGCAACCTCGGCTGTTGCACCACCAGCGAAGCGGGTCGAGGTGAGCGCCAGGTCCTCGCGCTGCAGGGACGGTTGCACCTCTCCAACGAACTGTGGTGGGTTCGCTAGTAACTGTTGGTAGAAGCCCCGGATGGCCTCGTGTCCTACCAGCTGGCCGGCGCTGCTCGATGCCAGGACCGCCGTCGGTTCGTAGAGGGCGACTACACCCTCGACGTCGCCCCTCCGGGCTCTGTCCAAGAACAGCCGGCCGAGGTCATCTGGCTGCTTCGCGCCGGCGCTATCAATGGGACCAGTCATAAACCGAGTCTCGCGGATCCACACCACGATGGCCCGCCCAGCCGAGGGTCCACCAAGAAAGAGGTCACCCGGGTGCTCAAGCGCTACATAGCGCGCCAGGTTTACCCTTACGTGACCGCCGCCGTGTAAAGCCGGCACTCGCTCTGGCGACGGGCCTGGCCCGATAATCGGCTGGCAGCCCTCGGCTCGTCCTTACGTGAGCGGAACGGAGGCCGCCAACACCTTCTTACGACCTCGCCGAGGGGCGGCATGCTGGCCTACTGAGAGCTTGCCTTTTAGGGCCGATCCCTGTCTTGCCGCAGCCCCCGCCGGCGACCCAACAAGAAAGCTCGGAATTGACCCCTTGACAACCCTAGGAGCATCGATCCCGCATGCGTCGACGGCCGCCAGTCGGCCTTCGAGTCGCACTGAACGACGCGTGCCCGCGGCCAAGTTCTACAGCGCAAGGTGGAGTCGAAGGGCTTCGTCAACCTGGCTCATGAGATCGGCAGGCACGGTCCCGACGCGGGCGCCCACTCGCTGAACGGCAACCGAGCGAACCTGCTCCGCCTGCGCCTTGGAATCGACGCGCAGCCCAGTCGCTCGAGCTGGTAGCCCCACCTGGAACGGGTAGACCCGGGAAACGTTTGATGTGACCGGGACCACGGTGACCACCCCACGGCCGAGACGAGCAGCAGTGGCGTTGGCACCGTCGTTGCTCACGATCACGGCCGGCTGTGTCTTGCTTGCCTCGGCCCCGATGACGGGGTCGAGGTTGACCAGGCGAATGTCACCTCGCAGCATCAACAGAGATGATCGCCGGTGGTGGCGTCCCAGTCGGCTGCGTCACCAGTCCCCTCCCAGGCCAAGAAGGCGTCCTCATAGGCGGACCCCAGTTCGGCTCCTCGCAACAGCCGCACTGCCCGGTGCAGTGCTGCCGAGCGGGAAGGCAGGCCCTGGGCAGTGGCGTACTGGTCGAGGAACTCGACGTCTTCGTCAGGCAAACTCACGCTGATCTTCATACCTCCATGCTACCTCTGGTAGGCACTCGGTATGAACCACGCTGTGGCGTCATCGACCCGACGGCGGGCACGTGCCGGCCTTGCTGGCGAACTCGTCGGTTATATTCTGCGGCGTAGAGAGCGCGGAACTGGTTTTGGCCGGCGAGGCCGGCGGCCCAGGCAGCGGGGGCTTCGCCCACCCAGGGCCGGGCTCGCTCTGACCACCGGGCTGTCATCTCGGCAAGCGGCCGATATTGCTTTTTCCGGCGGGTCTCACGCCAAGCGTGCCCGTGGAGCACGCCCAGTTCGCTCCTGGTGAACTCCCTCCCCCGTTCGGCCTCTTGAGCACGAGCCTTCTCGGCAAGTACCTCTTCTAGCGCCCTCGTGCGGCAGGAGAACTCGGCAACCATGTCACTTGCGACACCCTCGACCTCCCCCTTTACCTCCCGCCCTGCCATGGCCTTCGTCACGTGCCAGGCCACCCCGAAGCGCTCGGCCATCAAGTCCTCGACGATGCCAGTGTGGCGTTCGGACATGGCGACCAACCACTGGTGGATCTCCCTCCCGTCCAGAGAGCGCCAGCGACCGTCGGAGACGGCCTGCGCTTTATTGAAAGCGAGGCAGTGTTCTCTCAACTACCTAGTGCTCTGACCGGTCTGGAACGCCTGGGTGGTCCACCAACTGGGTACCTCCTAGAAGCCATGATCGAGGCATGGCAGAACCCGTGAAGGTCCGCAGGCTGACCGACGAGGAGGGCCGCAAGCTCCAACGCCTCGTGCGCCGCGGGGAGGGCAAGGGCAAGGCGAGCGTGGTCCGCTACCGCCGGGCTCTGGTGGTGCTGGGCTCGGCCGGGGGCAATACGGTGCCGGTGATCGCAAGGCTCGTCCAGACCTCAGACCTTGATCCGCGTGTAGGGGCGCGAACATAAGTTCGAATCCGCGACACAGTGCCTCTCACCTGCGAGGATCGTGGTTGACAAAAACCCAAATCTCGCAAGGAAAGGCACCTGTCTGGTGGCAAGGGTACCGAAGAGGAAAGCCAAAGCCAACCGCGCTTCGAGGGCCCGTCTCGGCGCCCCTGACGGCCGCATCACCCCGAGGGCCGGCCTGCACCTCGTTTCCAAGCTCGACAAGCTCTCGGGCATCTCTCGTGCGATCGACGCCGCAGGAGCAGCGATAAAGTCGCGCCGGCGCGGGCTCAGCTTGGGAGAGCTCATGGTCTCCCTCGCCGAGACGGTGCTAGCGGGCGGCGATTTCTTCATAGACCTCGACCACCAGCGCGAAGACACCGCCGGGCTAGCCCTGCGGGCCGTGCCGGGCGTGCCGGCCTCGACCACAGCCATCGGGCTCGGCAAGCGCTTTTCTGCCGAGGTGCGGGCAAGCGTCGAGGCAGCAAATGCGGCGTTGGTGAAAAAGGCGTTCGGGTTGTTGCCCGAGAGCCGCCGCCAACTACTGGCGTCCCAGCGCCCGACCATCGACTTGGGCCCGACCGATGTGGAGGTCTACGGGCGGGACAAGCAAGGTTGTGCCTACAACTACGCCGGCCAGAAGTGCTACCGGCCGCACCCGGCGGTATGGGCGGGAGCGAACATAGTGCTGGCGGCCGAGCTCGGCTCGGGCAAGTCCGACCCCCGCCCGCAGGCCCCCAGGCTCATCGCACGCGCCATTTTTGCCCTGCCCGACGGGCTCCTCCGCCCGATAGTGCGTGGCGACTCTGGGTTCTTCGATGCCAAGGTCGCCTGGGCCGCGCTGGAGAACGGGGCGGACTTCGCCATCGCAGTCAAGCGCAACCCCGCCGTGTGGCGTGCGGAGCGAAAGATCCCCGAGGACGCCTGGCAAAAAGCCATAGGCATGGACGCCGAAGTAGCGGGGTGCGGCTACGTGCCGGCCGGCTGGCCACCGGGGACGCGCACGATCTGCCGGCGGGTAAAGCTGACGGCGGACGAGGTACGTACCGATGCCCGCAGCCGGCGCCGGCGCACCATCGACCCCGACCAGATCCGCCTGTTCGAAGCCGGTGAGGCCGAAGTCGTCTACGCCT
>DAHWQF010000669.1 GCA_027334785.1 Acidimicrobiaceae bacterium | reverse complement strand
CCGGCAAGGCGTCGTCCGTTGAACCGTCGAAAACCTCAGATGGCATCAAAACCGGGGGTCGTGGTATCTCCCTCGGGACAAGCCTGGCGGGTGCCCGTGTATTGGCCAGGCGGTGCCCGGCGAGGAGGCGGCGTGAGCCTGGTCTGCCGCTCGTGCACGGAACGTGAGAAGGCGGACGGCGACACCCGCCGGGACGTACATATGGGCCTGCAGGCCCCCGGCCCGGGGAGAGGGAGCGTGCTGAGGCAGAAACCGTAGGCACGGAGTACCGTTGCGCCGCCCGCCGGCGGACCGGCTCGTAGTAGCCGTGAAGCCCCTGCTCGCTGGGGTGGGGGTGGAGCCAAGGGGCCGGCTCACCGAACTGTCAGTTTCGTTCAACTGGGGCCAGTCCTCAGGAGGAAGCGAGGAAGACATGCAAACGTCGCAAGCCAAGCCCTACGACATCCCGAAGCTTTTGGTGTGGGAGGCGTACAGGCAGGTCGCGGCCAACAAAGGTGCCCCCGGTGTGGACGGGGAGGACCTGGAGGCTTTCGAGGCCAGGTTGAGGGATAATTTGTACAAAATCTGGTTATGCCGAACCGGCGGTTATGCCGAGCCGGCGGTGACCGGGAGGCGTCGTTGCTGGTCACCGCCGTTGTCACCGGCTAGCAGTTCGGCATAATCGCACGCTGCCGGGCAGGCTTCCTCGGTCGGGGCACGGTGCCCCGAGCGAAGGAGGAAGCTATGCCGAGAAGAGCGGACCATCCACAAGTGACGGGAGTGCTGGCGCTGCATGCTCATGGGTTTGAGCAGGAGCTGCTCAGACTGGGGTACTCGCCGTTCACGGCGTCGGAGCACCTGTACTTGATGGCAGATCTGAGCCGCTGGCTCGATCACCGGGGGTTGGGGCTGGCCGAGCTGAGCGCCGCACGGGCCGAGAAGTTCTTGTGCGAGCGGCGCTCGAAGGGCCACAAGCGCTACGTGACACCTCGCGCCATGGAGGCCCTGTTGGGCTACCTGCGGGGACTCGGCCTCGTCCCAGGGCGGACCGCGCCCGCCCCGCAGGGCCCATTGGGACGGCTGTTGGGCGAGTTCGTCGAGTACCTGGTAAGCGAGCGGGCACTGGTCCCGGGGACCATAGAGGGCTACCGGCACTACGCGCAGGGGTTCCTCGCCGCATACGCACCCGACCCGACGGCAGATGGTTGTGGCTTGGACCGGCTCGAGGTGGAGCAAGTCACCAGGTTTGTCCTCGTCGATTGCTGCAAGCTCAGCGTCGGGGCGACAAAGAACGCTGTGACCGCCCTGCGGGTACTGATGCGCTTCTTGTTCCTGGAGGGCTACACACCTACCTGCCTCGTCGAATCGGTCCCCCGGGCTATCCCCTGGCGCGACAGCGGCAGGTCCCGGGCCCTGGGAGGCGAGCAGGTGAGCCGTCTTTTGGCCAGCTGCGACCGGCGCAGCAGCGCGGGGCGGCGTGACTTCGCGCTCTTGACGCTAATGGCGCGCCTCGGTCTCAGGCGCGGCGAGGTCGCCGCGCTCAACCTCGACGACCTCGACTGGCGGGACGGTGAGGTCGTCGTCCCCGGCAAGGGCGGCCGGCGCGACCGGCTCCCGCTCCCTTGTGACGTGGGCGAGGCGATAGCCGGCTACTGCCGGCACGGACGCCCGAGGAACGGCCACCGCAACCTGTTCTTACAGGTGCAGGCCCCCTATGGCCCGCTCACGCCTGGTGCCGTCACCCTCATAGTTGGTGCTGCGTGCCGCCGGGCGGGGGTCGCGAGCGTAGGTGCCCACGCTCTCCGCCACAGCGCCGCCACGGCCATGCGACGGGCGGGCGCCCCGCTGTTCGAGGTCGGCCAGGTGCTCCGCCACCGTCTTTTGGCCACCTCGGCGCTGTACGCGAAAGACGACCTCGACGCCCTGGCAGAGATCGCCAGGCCCTGGCCAGGAGCACTGTCATGACCGACTTGCACCAAGCTGCCACCGAGTACCTGGCCGTCCGACGTGCCCTCGGCTTCAAGCTCGCCGGTTACGACCGCCTCCTCGAGGACTTCATCGGCTACCTGTGCCGCTGCGACGTGCCGACGGTCACCACCAAAGCCGCCCTGTCGTGGGCGACAGGGCCCCAAGGTGTGACGCCCCACTATTGGTCGAGCCGGCTCGGGGCGGTGC
>DAHWQF010000668.1 GCA_027334785.1 Acidimicrobiaceae bacterium | reverse complement strand
GGTGTGCCGTAGCGCCACCGGGGGTCGTCGCGGAGCCGGTCCCCGCCCCAGTCGGAAACATTGAAGGGAGGGTTGGCGAGGATGAAGTCGGCCTTCAGGTCGGGGTGGAGGTCCTCGTGGAAGCTGTCGCCCCAGCGTGGCCCGAGGTCGGCCTCGATGCCTCGGATGGCCAGGTTCATCTTGGCGAGGCGCCAAGTGGTGTCGTTCAGCTCCTGGCCGTAGACGGCGATGTCGTTGCGCCGGCCGCCGTGGGCCTCGACGAAGGCCTCGGACTGCACGAACATGCCGCCGGAGCCGCAACAGGGGTCGTAAACACGGCCCTGGTAGGGCTCGATCATCTCGACGAGGACCTTGACCACGTTGCGGGGCGTGTAGAACTCACCCCCGCCTTTGCCCTCGGCCGAGGCGAAGCGCCCGAGGAAGTACTCGTACACGCGGCCGAGCAGGTCCTTCTCCTTGTGCTCGGAGCCCCCGAGCCCGAGGCCGCTGACCAGGTCCACCAGCTCACCCAGCCGGCGGGTGTCCAGGCTGGGCCGGGCATAGTTCTTGGGGAGCACGCCCCTGAGGCTCGGGTTCTCCACCTCGATGGCGTCCATGGCCCCGTCGAGCAGTTTCCCGATCTCGGGCTGCCTGGCGCTGGCCTGGAGGTCGTCCCAGCGGGCCTCGGGCGGCACCCAGAACACGCCCTTCGCTGTGTACTCGTCTCGTGACTCGAGCAGTGGCTCGGCGTCGTCCCCTGTGATGCCGTCGGCTTCGAGCTCGGTTGCGAGCTCCTCGCGTCGCTCGGTGAACGCGTCGTCGACGTACTTCAAGAAGATCAGGCCCAAGACGACGTGCTTGTACTCCGAGGCGTCCATTGAGCCCCGGAGCTTGTCGGCAGCCTTCCAGAGGGTGGCCTCGAAGCCGAGCGGCTCGGTAGAGCCGTTCCGTCGTGAGGGGGTTGGGCCGTTCCGCCGTGAGGGGGTTGGGGCGGTAGTGGACCGCGGGGCCGGAGCTTGGCGATTGGAGCCCCCGGTGACGGCGCTCCCAGAGTGCCCTGTGCCCTTATCGCGGGACTGGGACTCGGCGCTTGGGCCCTTCCGACCACCCGCCACGATGAGCCCCAGGCTCCCGCCGCGGCCGGGGCCGGTCCTGACCAGGCCCAGGTTCAACAGGTCCTCCACGGCTTCCTGGTATGCCCTAACGCTGAGGCCCGTGGCCTCGCGGAGGCGGTTGTTACCGACCAGCGAGCCGCTCGCCGGCAGCTCTGCTATCACGGCCTCACACGCCGGGGAGAGCCGTCCCTCGGCGCCCTGGTCCGGCCGGCCGCTCACCGTGCTCTCCGAGAACCGCGTCTGGGCGCAGGGACAGGGCCTCGTCTTACGGCCCAGGCCTCGACTTCGCGCCAGTCCCATACCAAGGACCGCCCGACTTTCGCGAGAGGCTTCGGGAACCCCGGCTGCTCCCGCCACTGGCGGACTGCCTCCCTGCTCACGCCCAGGCGGCGTCCCACCTCGGCCCCCGAAACGAGCTCTGTTGGCATGAGGTGCATCTTGACATAAGGCAACTCTTCCCATCGAGATCCACGGCACGCCGAGGGCTTCGTCTTAACGTCGGGCAGCAGACAGCCCCGCGGTCCCCCGGGCAGGAGAGCCTTGTTGTTACATAGTCTTGGGCATGACGGACGACGACGGCGCCACGGGTTACGGGCCGGACCTCTTCGGCCTGTACCTCGACGAGATCGGCCGCTACCCGCTGCTGTCCAAAGAAGACGAGGAGCGCCTCGGGCGGGCGGTCATGGCCGGCCAGGAGGCGCTCAAGGTCCTCGAAAGCGGCGCCAAGCTGACCGCCAGGCGCAAGAAGGAGCTGGCCGCTGCGGTCGCCGCGGGGAAAGAGGCCGCCGAGCTGTTCGTCAATTCCAACCTGCGCCTCGTGGTGTCCGTGGCGCGCCGGCACCACCAGTCCGGCATACCTATGTCCGATCTCGTCCAGGAGGGCAACATCGGCCTGGCCCACGCGGTCGAGAAGTTCGACTGGCGCATGGGCTTCAAGTTCTCCACCTACGCTGTGTGGTGGATCCGCCAAGCCATCGGCCGCGCCATCGAGAACACTTCTCACACGGTGCGCGTGCCGGCGCACGTGGGCGACGAGATCCGCAACATCAGGCGGGTGCAACAGGA
>DAHWQF010000667.1 GCA_027334785.1 Acidimicrobiaceae bacterium | reverse complement strand
ATGGCATGGCTCCTGTTCAGTTGTCGGCACTCAAGGGCATGCCGGTGGTTGCTGAAGCCAAGCGCGTCGCCCCGGAGCCAGTCCCTTCGGGCCGCTGCCTGCAGCTGTTGGCGAACGCCACGTCAGGCTACCTTGCCCTCTCGCAAGGAGCGTTGCCGCTTGTAGTGCCGGTGAGTTGCGCCCTCGATGGAGGGCGGTTGCTGGTGCGCGCCGGGCTCGGGCTGCTCGGTGCGACCTCGAGCCAACCCGGGGTCGTCGCTTTCCACACCTCTGTCACGAGCCCCGACGGGAACACGCGCTGGGAGGTCCTCGTGCAGGGGAGGGCGGAGTTCGACCGCGGCCCCGAGCTGGCCAAGCGGGCCAGGTCTGTCCCGCCCGCGCTGGCCTTGGTGGCCGAGGAGGCAACAGTCGTGCTGTCCATCTCCATCGAGCTCATCACGGGGCGGGAGTACGTTGGCGCAGGGCAGCATGGCGAAGACATGTCCCTTACCACTAAGGCCAAGAAGGAGGCGGCCCGATGACCCATGTCCCACCCGGGACCGAAGCGACCTCGCCCAGCTGGCCGGCTCGGGCCTGGGCGCGCGACGTGGTCCTTTCCGACGGTTCGACCGCCCGCATCCGGCCGCTCAACGCCGAAGATGCCCCGGCGGTGGCGGCGTTGCACTCCCGGCTTTCGCCCGAGTCCGTGCGCCTTCGGTACTTCGGCCCTCACCCCGAGCTGTCGGCCGAGGAGCTTTCCAGGCTTCTCACCAGAGCTGACCACCAGCACTTGGCGCTGGCGGCGGAGAGGGGCGGGCAGCTCGTAGGGCTGGCCCAGTACGACCGCCTGCCGGGCAGTGACGTGGCCGAGGTGGCTTTCGAGGTGGACGACGAGCACCAAGGGCTCGGGATAGGGACGCTCCTGCTCGAGTACCTGGCAAGCGAGGGTCGCCGTTTCGGCTTGAAGCGGTTCAGGGCCGAGGTGCTCCTAGAGAACAACCAAATGATGACCGTTTTCCGCGACGCCGGCTACACCGAGAGCTCCAAGCTCGAGGCTGGCGAGATGACGGTACTCATGGACATCTCGCCCACGCGCGACGCGCTGGCCGCCCTCTACGAGCGGGACCGCGTGGCCGCGGCCCGCAGCATACAGCGCCTGCTCGAGCCGCGCTCCGTGGCGGTGATCGGCGCCTCCCGCAAGCCGGGCACGGTCGGCCACGAACTCGTGCGCAACTTGGTGAACGGTGGTTTCCAGGGCCCGGTCTACCCGGTCAACCCCACGGCCACCCACGTCGCCAGCCTGCCGTGCTTCCCCAATGTCGAGGCCGTCCCAGGGCCGGTCGACCTAGCCGTGATCGCGGTGCCGGCGCGCGCCGTGCCAGATGTCGTAGAGGCCTGCGGGAAAAAGGGTGTGTCCAGCCTGGTGGTGGTGTCTTCGCATTTCGCCGAAGACGGCCTGGTCGACTTGGAGCGCGAGGTCGCGCGCCTCGCCCACTCCTACGGCATGCGCATGGTCGGGCCTAACTGCTTCGGCGTGCTCAACACGGCCCCCGATGTCTCGATGAACGCTACCTTCGCGAAGGACACGCCCACTGCGGGCAACCTCGGCTTCGCTTCGCAGTCCGGGGGGCTCGGGATCGCCCTCCTGGCCGACGCAAAAAGAAGGGGTATCGGACTTTCGAGCTTCGTCTCGATGGGCAACAAGGCCGACGTGAGCGGTAACGACCTGCTTAGCTGGTGGTCAGAGGACCCGGCTACAGAAGTGGGGCTCCTCTATCTCGAGTCGTTCGGGAACCCACGCAAGTTCGCCCGGCTCGCCCGCCAACTCAGCCGGGAAAAGCCTCTGATCGCCGTAAAGGGCGGGCGGAGCGCGGTCGGCCGGCGGGCTGCCTCCTCGCACACTGCGGCCCTGGCCAGTTCGACCGAGGCCGTCAGCGCCCTTTTTCACCAGACCGGGGTGATAGGGGTCACCACCATCGAGGACATGTTCGACGTGGCCCAGGTGGTGGGGTCGCAGCCGCTCGGCCGAGGCCTCCGGGTCGGGGTCCTTACCAACGTGGGCGGCCCGGGGGTGCAGGCGGTCGACGCGTGTGATGCCAACGGGTTGGAGGTCCCCGAGTTTTCCCAGGGGCTGCAAGAAAAAGTGGCGGAGCTGTGCCCGAGGAACGGCGGCACGAGCAACCCG
>DAHWQF010000666.1 GCA_027334785.1 Acidimicrobiaceae bacterium | reverse complement strand
CCTCATCTTCGTCAACGTGATCGCCGGCCTGCCTACCCAGGGTGACGCGCTGCTCAAGTCGGCTGGCTGGGCCAAGTTCGGCTTCCTCGTTGCGCTCTCGCTTTTCTTCCTGGTCGTGATCGTCTTCGTAGAGCAGTGCCAGCGCCGCATACCCGTCACGTTCGCGAAGAGGGTCGTGGGCCGGCGCACCTACGGGGGCCAGAGCACCTACATACCGATGAAGCTCGACAACGGCGGCGTGGTGGCCATCATCTTCGCCGCCTCGGTGCTGTACTTCCCCCTCCTCATCTCGAACGTGTTCCCGAGCACGGGCTGGGGCAAGCACGTGCAGTCCTGGATCAGCACCCACCTCGCCAACCCGAGCAACCTCGTCTACGTGGCGCTGTACGGGGCCTTGATCATCCTGTTCGACTTCTTCTACTCGAACATCACCTTCGACCCCCACCAGCAGTCCGACGTGATCCGCAAACAAGGCGGTTACATCCCGGGCATCCGTCCCGGCTACCCGACCGAGCGCCACCTGCAAAACATCTTGAACCGGCTCACCTTCCCGGGCGCCATCTTCATCGCGCTGATCGCCCTCCTGCCCTCTTTCTTCCTGGCCTTTTGGAACATCCAGAACTACCCCTTCGCCGGCACCACCCTCCTGATCGCCGTGCTCGTCGCCTTGGAGACAGTGAGGCAGATCGACAGCCAGCTCATGTTGCGTAACTACGAGGGCTTCCTCCGCTAGTGACGGACGCCGGCCCGGCAACCGTGGCCGACGGGACCCTCCGTGTCGTGCTGTTGGGCCGCCAGGGCTCGGGCAAGGGTACCCAGGCGGACCGTCTGGCCTCTCTTTACGGCGTTCCCCATGTTTCGACCGGAGATGCGTTCCGGGCGGCCGTCAAGTCAGGGTTTCCTCTCGGCCAGACGGCCCAGGCCTACATGGGGCGGGGCGAACTGGTCCCAGACGAGGTAGTGGTGGCCGTGATCAGGGAGCACGTGTTTGGCCCGGGTGCGCCCGAGGGTTTCGTCCTGGACGGCTTCCCACGCAACCTGGCCCAAGCCCAGGCGCTGGAGGACATGGCTGAGCCCCGGGGCATCGATGTCTGCATCGACCTCGAGGCGAGCTTGGAGGAGGTCCTCCGGCGGTTGTCGAGCCGGCGGGTCTGCTCCACCTGTGGGGCTACGTACAACCTGGTGAGCAGCCCTCCCAAGGTGCCGGGGCGCTGCGATGTGTGCGGGGGCACCCTGTACCAGCGCGACGACGACACCGAAGCGGCGATCCGCCGGCGTCTTGAGATCTACGAGGCCGAGACCGCCCCCCTGATCGCCTGGTACCATGAGCGCGGCCTGCTTGCCAGCGTGGACGGCACGGGCAGCGTCGACGAGGTGACCGCCCGCGTGGTCTCGGCCGTGGAAGCCCACCGGGCACGCCCTGGCCCTGGCGCGGGCTACTCGCGCGCCAGCTACTAGCTTGGGCGCCATGAGGCGACGCCCAGACGAGATCGCCAAAATGCGCAAAGCCGGGCGCGTGGTGGCCGAAATGCTGGTTGCCACCTCCGCCGCGGCGCGGCCGGGGGTCACGACGGCGCAACTCGACCGCGTGGCGCGCGACGTCCTCGAGAAGCGCTCGGCGCGGTCCAACTTCCTTGGCTACCACGGGTTCCCCGCCGTCATCTGCACGTCGCCCAACCACGTGATCGTGCACGGGATCCCAGGCAGTTACGTGCTCCGGGAGGGCGACATCATCTCGCTCGACTGTGGCGCCATCGTGGAGGGTTACCACGGCGACGCCGCCGTGACGGTGCCGGTAGGGGACATACCCCCTCTTACGGAGAAATTGTTGCGCGTCACCGAAGAGAGCCTGGCCGCCGGCATCGGGCAGCTCGTGGCCGGCAACCGCCTCCACGAGGTGGGCTACGCCGTGCAGACAGTGGCCGAAGGGGCGGGCTTCTCGGTGGTGCGGGGTTACGTGGGCCACGCCATCGGGACCCAGATGCACGAAGAGCCCGCGGTACCCAACTACTGGCCGGGCACCCCCGGGCCGAAGCTCCGTACTGGGATGGTCTTCGCCGTCGAGCCCATGGTCAACATGGGTGCAGCCGACACCGTGCTCCTCGAGGACGGCTGGACCGTGGTCACCGCCGATGGCAGCCTGTCCGCCCATTTCGAACACACGATCGCCATCACCGACAACG
>DAHWQF010000665.1 GCA_027334785.1 Acidimicrobiaceae bacterium | reverse complement strand
AGGGGCGCGTCGTCACCTCCGCCAGGGTGCGCGGGATGGGGGCATTCCTTTTGGCCCTGGCCGCCATCATGGTGCTCGCCTTCGGCGCCGGCGTCCCTTCTAACGCCAAAGCGACCTTCCTGCTGAGCGCACCGCCGGCGATAGGTGTCGCCCCGCTCGTGATGCCAGTCCGATGGGTTTCGATCGCCCTGGCGGTCGTGTGCGCCGCGCTCGGCGCCGCCCTGCTCGTCCGCACCCGCCAGCGGGGGAACTACCTGATCTTTGGCGCGGGCGTAATCGTCTTCATCTGGGCGCTGCTCGCATGGGCGGCCAGGGGGAACACGCTCAACTTCGAGCAGATGCTGGCGGAGACGCTAGTGTCGGCGACCCCGCTCGTCTACGGGGCGCTCTCGGGGGTCATGTGCGAGCGCTCTGGCGTGGTCAACATAGCGATCGAGGGCCAGTTCCTGGCCGGCGCCTTCCTGGGCGCGATGATCGGCAGCGCGACCGGCGTCCTCTGGGCGGGGGTGGTCGCCGGCGCCGTGGCGGGGGCGATCTTCGGTGCGCTGCTCGCCTTCCTGGCCCTGCGCTACGGCGCGGACCAGATCATCGTCGGCGTCGTGATAGTCGCCTTTTGCACCGGGCTCACCAACTTTCTCACCGAACAGGTCCTCACGCCCTACCAGGCCACGCTCAACAGCCCCTCGACGTTTTCCCCGGTCGGGCTCCCCTTGCTCGACAAGATCCCCATCCTCGGGCCGGTCCTGTTCTACCAAAACGTCTTCGTCTACGGCGCAGCCGTGCTGCTCGTGGTCGTCCAAGTGGCGCTGTTCCAGACCCGCTGGGGGCTTAGGGCGCGGGCCGTGGGCGAACACCCCCGCGCCGCCGAGACCGTCGGCATCCATGTCCTGTCCGTCCGCTATCGCAATGTGATCCTCGGGGGCGTGATCGCCGGCGTAGGCGGCGCCTCGTTTACGATCGGCTCGATCGGCGAGTTTTCCGCCGACATGACGGCTGGTCTCGGTTACGTGGCGCTTGCCGCGATGATCTTCGGCCGCTGGCGGCCCTTCGGGGCGCTCGGCGCGGCGCTCCTTTTCGGCTTCTCGATCTCGATGCAGAGCTTTCTCGCCGTTTTGAACGTCGGCATCCCCTCGCCGTTCCTGTCGATGACGCCTTATGTGATAACGATCGCGGTGGTGTCGGGCCTCGTGGGTCGGGTGCGCCCGCCGGCGGCCGACGGGGTCCCCTACAGCCGGGAGTGACAGAGGGCTGCCTCGGCGGCTCCGGTGCTTTTGCGTTGCCGCCGCGGCTCAGGGGCACCGAGGCGTAGAACCGCTAGAACTGCTAGAACTGCCGGACGCGCTCGCCTAAGGCGCGCTTTTATCAGAAATGGGGGCCAATTTTGCTCCTAGATCTGGCGGATCCACCCTGGTTGTCCCCACGTTCATCAGTTTCGTGGGCAGGCTGGCCCGTATAGTGTGCACGAAGATGCCTGCCGGTAGGACTCCCCGACCCGCTGCGGCACCCTCCGCGGCCAGCCCCGGGCAGGCCGGCGGACCGATCGACTGGGACGCGTTGCGGGGTGCCGCCGGCGAAGCGGCGGCACGTGCCTATGCCCCGTACTCGGGCCTGCAGGTTGGCGCCGCCGGGGCCTGCGAGGACGGGCAACTGGTGACGGGTTGCAACGTGGAGAACGCTTCCTTTGGCCTCACGCTTTGCGCCGAGTGCGGCTTGGTATCGGCCCTCGTGGCCGGTGGCCATCGCCACCTGGTGGCCTTGAGCGTCCTCGCCGGCGACGGCCGGCCGCTCCCGCCCTGTGGCCGTTGCCGCCAGATCCTGATGGAGCACGCCGGCCCCGAGCTACTTCTTGACGCCGGCGAAGGCAGGGCGCCGCAACGCCTTGGTGACCTGCTCCCGGGCGCCTTCGACCGATCCGAGCTGGCGAAGGCGGCCCGGGGGACCGCTGCTCGCCGGCGCGCCGCCTCGGCCGGGACGGCGCGCTCTAGCACCCGGGGCCGGCGGTAGTGCCGGGCAGGCCCGCCAGTTTCGACGCAGTCGACTTGATCCGGGCCAAGCGCGACGGCCGGGAACTTACCGGCGACGAGATCTACTGGCTCGTCTCGTCGTACGTCGGTGGCGACATCCCCGACGAACAGATGGCCGCTTGGCTCATGGCCGTGTACTTCCGGGGGATGTCGGTCTCAGAG
>DAHWQF010000664.1 GCA_027334785.1 Acidimicrobiaceae bacterium | reverse complement strand
ACTTTTACTGCGGCACCATTGGCAAGAGCGGAGAGCCTCGCCGCCGGCACCACCCCGAGAGCATCAAGCCGAGACCGGAAAAGCTCCGTCGGGTAGCTGTCGGGCGAAAGCCCCGTGGCCCACAGGTCGGCCCGGTTGAGCTGGACCGGGTCCATGGGTGGGAGCGTCGGCGCCTCGGTGCCGGTCACGACCCCTTCGAGCGCCTGAGCCTTCACTGTGGCGGCAGGACGACCGTCTTCCCGGTCGCACCGAGGACCACGGGGTCGTTCTTGCAGACGAAAACGGCTTATTTGACCACTTACGTCTACAAGAACGAGTGGGTCCTCGACGGGGTCCCCGCTCGGTACCCCCTTGGCCCCCCTAGACCCGCCAGCGGGTGCCGGTGCCCGTCCACCACTTGGCGTCGGCCCAACCGGCGCCGGGGCTGATGCCGCTGGCCTCGCCGGCCCCGACCTCGCCGGCCCTGGCCTCGCCGGCGCCAAAGCGCCGGCAGCCCACAGCGCCTCCCGCCGGCTGAGCCCGAAGCAAGAAAAGGCGCCGGCGGTGGCGAGAGCCGCAACACCTTGCCCGGCGGCCGCTTGCTTGGCTCGGTTGACCCGGTCCGCAATGCCTCCCGATGGCAGGCCCAAGACCATGGTCGGCACGAGGATGAGGAAGCTGACCATGCTCGGCCACAAGGCCGAGTGGTGGCCCTGGCGGAAGGCCTCCCACCCGGCGACCAGGATCACTGCGAACCGGCCTGAGTTGCCAGAGAGCGCAGCCGCCCAGACGGAACGGAACGCCGCTATCGAAAACGGTGCCAGAGCAGAGCGCAGCGTCCCCTTCGCCATAAACGTCGCCGGCAACTATATGTGACATATTGGGGCATTTACAACCCCATCAACATAACTGAGCGCTGCTCAACATCAGCGATAACCACGCCCGCCTGGCCTGTCCAAGCTCAGCGCGTTGGGGCTGCTGGGTGAATACGCGTACCAGGGAGCGGAAGCCTACTTGGCCGCCAACATGGCAGCCCGGACGTCCGCCAGCACCCCCGCCGGCAACTCTCGGGCACCTCCCAAGCCTTCTGCCGCCAGTTCGGCCTCCGCCGCCTCCTCAAGCGCGCTCAAGAGCAGGGCAGCCCGCATCACGGTGTCGGTAAAGACGAGGACCCCGTGGTTGCCGAGGAGGACCGCCTGGGTGCGCGGGTGCTCGGCGATGGCATCGAGGATGCCGCCCACGGAGCGCTCCGACCCCCGCGGCGCCCAAGGCACCACGGGTACCTCGCTGTCCTGGCCGAAGCGGACCATCGCTTCGTAGGTACAGCGAAGGGGCCGGTTGGCGAGGGCGAACGCCAGGAGGGCGGGGGAGTGGGTGTGGATTATCCCACCAACGTCGGGCTTGGCCCGGTAGACCTCGCCGTGCATGTGGACGATCTCGGCGTTGACGGGGTCGAGCTGGCCCTCCAGGGCCGTGCCGTCGGTCCCGACGAGCGCCAGGCCAGACGGGGCGAGGTCGCGCACCTGGCCCCCGGTCGTGAGGAGCATCGTGCTCGCATCGACGCGCGCCGAGAGGTTGGCGTGGCCGGTGTGGGACATCACGCCATTGACGAAGAGAGTGCGGGCAGCCTCGACCACGCTCGCGCGGAGATCGTGGTGGCTCAGGTGCGTATCAGTCATGACCGGCTCCTTTTCAACTGGGACAACCATCTCTCGAGCGTTGACATTCTCCACGAAGTGTAGTAGACGTACCTTCGGTGTTGAAGGGAGGCCGGGCGGAACTTGCGAAGCCCTTCACCTGGTACGGCCTTCCCCTGAGATCTACGAGATCTAAAGGAGGAAAAAGAATAGCGCGATGAAATTGCTAAGAGCGCCCAAGCTTTGTACAGGACGTCCCGACGACGTCCTCCTCGATGCCGAGGTGCTGGTGGAGGGCGGGCCCATAAAGGGCGTGGGGGTGCGAGGGAGCCAGGAAGCCGAGGGGGCCGATGTGGTCGAGCTCGATGGCTGCACCCCGATGCCGGGGATGGTCGACGCCCATGTCCACCTCGGCTTCGACCGGAACGTCGACGCGCTCACCAAGAAGAGCACGGAGAGAGACAGCCATTTGTTGCTCAGGATGGCCGAGAACGCCCGCAAGCTCCTCTCGGCCGGCGTCACCACCGCACGGGACCTCGGGGGCCGGGACTTCCTCGAAGTCGAACTGCGTG
>DAHWQF010000663.1 GCA_027334785.1 Acidimicrobiaceae bacterium | reverse complement strand
GCTGGGCCCGACGTGGCTGCGCCGGCTGGGCCCGACGTGGCTGCGCCGGCTGCTCTCCCCTCCCATACTCGAGGGCGGCTCTTCGGGCGCAATGTGCTGGAGGCGCTCTTCAGGGCGACGCCCGACGAGGACCTGTTCCTCGGGGAGCTGCTTGTCGGGGTGGACGAAGCGACCGGCCGGCGCTACCTGTTCAGGGTCGTCGACGTGAGCTACGGCACCGAGCACCGCGAGCCGGGGTGGGCCGAGAGGGTGGCCGGAACGCTGCTCGCGGATGACGCACGAGGCGACAGTGGTGCTCATACGCTCCACGAGCAGGCCAAACGCACCTACCGCCTGGCCGAGTGCCGCTGCCTCGGCTACCTCGCCCCGCCGGCGGCGCCCGGCGGGGCGAGGACGGTGTTCCGCAAGCCCAAGAGCTTGCCCACGCAGTTCTCCAGAGTGGTCTCGCCGACGCCGGAAGATTTCGCCTTCCTCGCCCAGCGTATGGGCGACGTCCTGGTGGGGAGGCTGCGTAGCGGGGAGACAGTCGTCGAGTTCCCGGTGGGCATCCCCGGCTCGAGCTTGGCCAGCCACATCGGCATATTTGCCACGACCGGGATGGGGAAGTCCAACCTTCTTCAGGTCCTTTGTGCTGGCGTCATGGCAGCCAACGGCCGCTACGGGCTCCTCGTGATCGACCCGCACGGCGAACACCGCGCCGCTCTGGCGCGCCATCCCTGGGCGCCAGCCTCGCTCCGCACCTACGCCGACCGCCGGCTCTCCAACACCTCGACCCTTCGGGTCAGCCTAGCTGAGCTGTCCGTGGACGACCTGCGCACGGCCTACGAATGGACCCGCCCTCAGGAAGAGGCGCTCCACGAACTGGAGCGTCACTACTCGGCGACACTCCCGAGCGATGACCTCCCAGCCACCGACGGCGACGATCCTGGAGCGCAACCAAGTGCAAAGCTCCGCGGCGGGGCCGGCGCCGCCAGGGGCCAGGCGGGCGCCGTCAGCGGCCAGGCGGGTGTAACCAGCGGCCAGGCAGCTGGCAGGACCCGTGCCCGGCAAAGCTCCGCCGGCCTGGCCTGGCTCGCCGACTTCGCCCGCATCGACGACCTCGCCGGCTTCCGGGACGTGGAGCTTTCGTCCCGAGTAGCCCTCAACACGCTCCAAGTCGTCCACAGGCGCGCTCGGCGCATAGTTGACCTGCCGTGCATTTCCGCTGACCCCGCTGTCTCGGTTGGCCGGCGCATCCTCGGCGAACTGGCCGAAGGCAAGGTCGTGCTGGTTGACGTGAGCGGGCTCGGCAGCACCGAGGAGGTCCTCGTGGCGTCCTATCTCACCAGGCGGGTTCTCGAGGAGTGGCAGGCGGCGTTCCTGGAGGGACCTGAGCGCCGGCACAGGCTCCCGGTGGTGGCGGTGGCTCTAGAAGAAGCCCAGAGGGTGCTGTCCCAGAGCAAGGACCGGGAGACCAATGTGTTCCCCCGGGTAGCGCGCGAAGGAAGGAAGTTCGGGGTCGGGTTGCTCGCCGTCAGCCAACAGCCCAAGCTCCTAGACGACGAGTTGCTCAGCCAGTTCAACACGTTCTTCGTGCTCGGCCTAGCCGACGAGAGGGACCGTAACATCCTGCGTTCCTCGGCCAAGCAGGACCTTTCGGCCCTCGGCCCCGAGATCCAGACCTTGATGCCGGGCGAATGCCTTGTCGTCAACCTCTCCGCCCCCTTTGCCGTACCGGCGTCTGTCTACCTCTACGACGAGGTCGTGAGGGCCGCCCCGCCGGCGCCTGCCCTCCGGCCCGTCGTGGCCGCCAATGTGTCGGCGCTCGTCGATTGAGGTAAGCCGCGCCGGCGCCGAGCCGGGCAGGTGGCACGCCGGCGAGGCAGGGCCGAACCGCCAGTCATCACCGGGCAGGTGACACGCCGGCGAGGAGAGAGCGAGCTGTCGGCACGGCCTACCCGCACCTGCATCCCCCCTCCGCGAGCTCCTTTACTGCGGTCCTGACCGCGAAAAATGACGCGTCCGTCAACAAATGTCCGCTTTGTAACAAATAGCACCACGAACGCGCCAGAAATGGATAAAGTGGTCAGAAATCGACGTGGCACCAGCGGACAAAAATCAAAAGCTAACCACTCACACCTGGGCGAAAGTTCGTTGAAACGTGCCGACCCTACGGTTCGCCGGCTCTACGGCTCGCCGGCCGTACAGCGC
>DAHWQF010000662.1 GCA_027334785.1 Acidimicrobiaceae bacterium | reverse complement strand
AGTTCCTGGCCGGGGCCCCGGGCGCCAAGGTGGTGTGTGCCGACGACCCCGGAGCGGCCCGCGTAGCGTCGAAGCTCCCGGCCTTGCCAGGGCTCGTCACCTACGGCACCGCCGCCCGGGCTACTTACCGGGTCAACGACGTCGAGTTCTCGGGCACCTCTTCACGCTTCAACGTGAGCACTAGGCGAGGCGATCTGGGCCCCTACCAGTTAGCCGTGCCCGGGATGCACAACGTCCTCGATGCAACGGCTGCCATCGCCGCGGCGGACCTGTTGGGCGCCCCCGCCAACGCGGCTCGCGTCGCGCTGGCCGCTTACGGGCCCGTAGCGCGGCGTTTCGAGTTGCGCGGGGAGGCCGGCGGCGTCACCTACGTGGACGACTACGCGCACAACCCGGGCAAGCTGCGGGCGGTGCTCGCGGCCGCCCGGGCCGGCGGTTGGGAACGCGTGGTAGCGGTCTTCCAGCCCCACCGCTACAGCCGGACCGAGGCGCTTTGGCAGGAGCTCGGCAGCGCCCTGGCGGCTGCGGACGTCGTGGTCGTCACCGGTATCTACTCGGCCGGGGAGAGCCCGCGGCCGGGAGTAAGCGGGCGGTTGGTGGCAGCGGCGGCCGGCCGTGCCCGCGACGGACTGCCCGTTTATTACGAGGAGGACAGGGACGCCCTGGCGGCGCTGGTCGCCGGGCTTCTCCGGCCGGGTGACCTTTGCCTGACCCTGGGGGCGGGGGACTTGAACACGCTGGCGGGCCGGCTCATGGGGCTGGTACCGGGGGGACAGGAGGTGGCGAAGAAGTGAACAAGACGTTACCGAGGCCGCCCGCCCGGCCCCGACCACCGACCCCGCCACCGCGACCACTGCTGCAGCCCGGGCCGTCGGAGAGCGCCGAGGACCAGCCGCAGGCGGACGAACTGCTCCAGCGCCCGAGGGTAGACCCTCGCTTTCGTCGGCGCTGGGCCGAGGCGCGCCGGGCCGAGGGGCGCCGGCGCCTGCGGGTGCTGCTCATTGGAGCCGGCACCGTCCTTGCCGCCGGGGCCATTTTCGGCGCCCTCAACTCGCCTCTGTTCGCACTGAGGCGGGTGGTGCTCATTGGCAACCGGCACACCCCTCGGTCCCAGGTCCTGCGCGCCGCCGGTCTCCGCCCGGGCCAGACGCTCATGATCGACGCAGTGAACGCCCGCGCCGTGAGGGCGGTCGACGCCCTCCCTTGGGTCCAGAGCGTCTCTTTCGTGCGCCGCTGGCCTTGGTCGGTCGTCGTGAGAGTGCACGAGCGGTCCCCGGCCGCGCTGGTCGCCGCCGGGGGCACCGGCACGGTCGACGTCATCGACCGTACGGGGCGAGTGCTCGACGCCGTGCCAGCCCAGTCTGCGCCGGCATTGCCAGTGGTCACCGGAGCGATCGGTGCGGCACCGGGCCAGGACGTGAAGCCAGCTGCGCCCGTCGGTGGCAGCCGACTCCACGAGCTCTTGCAGGCGGCCGCGGCTACTCCTCGGGTCCTGGCTCGGGACCACCTCAGGTTTGCTTATGCCTCCGGCCAAGGGCTCGTCGCCGATTGGCGGCCGGCGGGCGCGGAGGTTGTCCTCGGCTCGGCGTCGGAGTTGCGCTTCAAGCTCGAGGTCCTGGCCGAGTTAGCCAGCCGGGTCAACCTTTCCAGCTATTCGCTGGTGGACCTGACGGTGCCCGACCGCCCCGCGCTTAGCCCGCTCGGCGGCTAAGCGGGGGCCGGCCAAGCGAGGGCCGGCCAAGCGAGGGCCGGCCAAGCGAGGGCCGGCCAAGCGAGGGCCGGCCACCCGGCGTCAGGCAAACGCCACCGACATCACTTGATCGCCAAGTGACGTTAGCGGTAACGTTAGGTGAACCATGCCTAGAGGTTGAGTAACCTTAAAGCTCTACTTTAGGTCGATGGTCAAGCCCCGGGCAAGTCGAGAAAGGGTGCAATGGCCGCTCCAACGCAGAACTACATAGCC
Organism: Acidimicrobiaceae bacterium; assembly: GCA_027334785.1. Lineage (GTDB taxonomy): Bacteria > Actinomycetota > Acidimicrobiia > Acidimicrobiales > Palsa-688 > JAJZYO01. The sequence goes on along the minus strand of DAHWQF010000662.1, from coordinate 233 downwards.
GTCATCAAAGTTGTCGGGATCGGTGGCGGCGGCGTCAACGCGGTCAATCGGATGATCGATGCTGGGCTGAAGGGCGTCGAGTTCATCGGGGTCAATACCGATGCCCAGGCCCTCCTCATGAGCGACGCCGATGTGAAGCTTGACATAGGTCGCCAGTTGACCCGCGGCCTCGGTGCCGGCAGCGACCCCGAGGTGGGCCGGCTGGCGGCTGAGGAGCACCGGGAAGAGATCGA
>DAHWQF010000661.1 GCA_027334785.1 Acidimicrobiaceae bacterium | reverse complement strand
CCCACTTGGCAACGAGCGGGTCGAGAGATGGGGCCACCGCTTCAGCCCCGTTGTTGACCGCCACCACTACCCGGCTGGCGCCCGCCTCGAGGGCGGACTCGACACAGCGCTCGAGCGACAACTCGGGCCGATAGGCGAGCACGACGACATCGACCGCCTCCACGGCTACCTCAGTTCCCTCACGAGTTCCCTCACGCGAAGAAGGCAAGGTCCACGAGCCTCGCCAACTGCAAAGGTGGGTGGGCGAGCGCCCGCACGAACGCCCCCGAGCGCCGGCCGAGCACGGCAAACCAGTAGGCCACGATGCCACACAGTGCGGGCAGGCCGGAGAAAAACAGCCCGAGCGCGCCGCTCGGGGCGTAGGGGCGGGCCACGACCTCGAGCACGAGCGTCACGGCGAAACCGGCTAACGCCGGCAGCACCGGCACGTCCTTCAGGAAGCTGGCCACTCGAGAGTTGTAGCGCTTCCTCGCCACCCGAAGCAGGAAGAAGCTTGCCACTATCGCGGCGACCGCCCCACCGCCGGCCACACCAACCGGCCCCAACTCCACGAGCGAAGCCGTACAAGCGAGGTTGACGACCATAGCCACGGTGGCGTAGCGCGCTTCGACGTCCGGGCGCCCGACGGCCGCCAGGTACTGGGTCAACACTCCCGTCCAGAGGTTCACCAAGTCCCCCCCGAGGGCGACGGCTGCCACCACACCCCCGACCCGGAACCCGGGCCCCAGCCACTCCACCACGGCGAAGTAGGAAGCGCCTATGCCCACCGCGCTTATGCCTGTCGTGACTAGCACCCAGGCGCGCTGGAGGCGCTCGAAGGCCTCGACCGTCCCCTCGTGCCCGTCCCTCGCGAAGGTGTGGGTCAAGTGGGTGCCCAAGGGGACCATCAAGTTGTAGGCCATGTTGCGCACGCCCGACGACACCGTGGAGCCGCCATTGTAAAAAGCGAGCGCCCGGAGATGGAACACGCCTCCGACGAGCAGGCTCCCGACCTCGTTGTTGACCAAGGCGATCACACCCATCAGCTGCATGCTCCCCGAAAAGTGCAGGATCTCCTTCACCTCTGGCCAGGGTAGGAGCCGGAGCCCGTGCCGGCTCATGTACCGGAGGGCCTTGGGCACAGTGAACGCAGAAGCGATGACCTGCTGGCCCACGTACACGATCCCCACACCTTTCAGCCCGGCACCGGTCATCACACAAAGGACGGACCCAAATGAACCGGCAGCGAAAGTCACTATCGTGAGCGTGTTTGTGAAAGCGTACCGCTGCCGCGCGTTTACGACCGCGCTGAACAGGTTGTGGATGAAGCTCGCGGCAACGAGCACCCCCACGGTGCGCAGCAGGAAGATGCCTTCTGGCTCGAGCCTGCCGTGGACGCCGAAGACAGCCATAAGAGGAGGGGCGGCCCACCAAGAGACCGCGGTGGCGACCCCTCCTAGCACAACCAGGAAGCCCCCGATGGTGATGAACGCCTGAGTCGTCTTCACCCTGTCGTCGCGGCCCGCGTACAGCGCGAAGTACCGGCCCATCGTGCCTCCGAGGCCCCCGCCGAAGGGCCCGAAGAAAACCCTTATTGAGTTCACCAAGGCGAGCAGGCCCCAGCCCGCGACACCGAACCCGTGTATGAGGTAGGGGGTGACGACGGCGCTTATGGCGAGCGGGATGAGAGAGCTGAGGTTGTTCCAGATTGCCCCCGTGAGCAAGATGCGATGGACCGACCGTCCGTCCTCCCGCTCGCCAAAGTGCCTCCGTGCACGGCGCGGCTCCTGGCTGAGGCGTGGGCCCTCCTGGTCAGGTGCGCCCTCGACCGCCGCCCTTTCGCTCGCCTCTGCTGGCATCTCAGGTCACCGCACCGCCCGTGAGAGTTCTGCCTCCAGGCGACGGGTCGCGGCCTCAAGGCTCCAACGCTCTGCGACTACCTTCTTGGCACCCTCCCCGAGGCAACCCCGCAACGGCTTATCCTCCAGTAGGGCGCGAATGGCCGAGCCCATCTCTTTTGGATCCCGCCTCACGAGCAAGCCGTTGACGCCATCTACCACGGTTTCTCTCATCCCGCCCTCGGCTACGGCCACGGTCGGGATCCCGGCTGCGCCGCACTCCAAGGGCGCATAGCCGAACGGCTCGAGCCGGGGAGCGTACGCGAGCAAGGAAGCCTCGGCCAGCACCTCAAGCATCTCGCCGTGTGTCAGGGCGACAT
>DAHWQF010000660.1 GCA_027334785.1 Acidimicrobiaceae bacterium | reverse complement strand
GGAGCGGACGTGAAGTTCGAGGTCTGGGCGCCGGGGCCGGAAAAGGTGGAGCTGTGGCTGGAGGGCGACGGGCGCCGGCTGCCCATGGAGAGGTCCCCGCGCCGCGGTACCTGGGCCCTGGACGTGCCCGGTGCCGGGCCCGGCGCCCGGTACATGTTCTCCCTTAACGGTGGCCCGGGGCGGCCCGACCCCCGCTCGGCTTGGCAGCCAGAGGGGATAGATGGCCCCTCTGTGTTGGTGGACCATGCCAGTTTCGCTTGGCACGACGACGGCTGGAGGGGCTTCGACCTCGGTTCGGCGGTCGTTTATGAGCTGCACGTGGGGACCTTCAGCCAGGAGGGGACCTTCGAGGGTGCCATCACGCACCTGGACCACCTGGTGTCGTTGGGTGTCAATGCTGTCGAACTGATGCCGGTGGCAGAGGCGAGCGGGGAGCGGGGCTGGGGGTACGACGGCGCCGACCTCTTTGCACCCCACCACGCGTACGGCGGTCCTTTGGGACTGAAAAGGCTCGTCGATGCCTGTCACGGGCGTGGCCTGGCCGTGGTCCTAGACGTCGTGTACAACCACCTCGGGCCGGCCGGCAATTACCTCGCCGAGTACGGGCCGTATTTCACGGACAACTACCAGACCCCCTGGGGTTCGGCGGTCAATTTCGACGGGCCGGGCAGCTATGGCGTCAGGGACTTCGTCATCTCCAACGCCATTGGTTGGTTACGGGACTACCACATCGACGGGCTCCGCCTAGATGCCGTGCACGCCATCCACGACGAAGGGGCGCGCCACATTGTCGAGGAACTGTGCGAGGCTGTGGACCGCCTGGCTGAAGAGCTGGGGCGCCGGCTCTGGGTAGTGGCCGAGAGCGACCGCAACGACCCCCGGGTGGTCCGTCCCCGCCCCGAGCACGGCTGGGGTGCCACGGCCTGTTGGGACGACGATTTCCACCATGCACTGCACGCAGTTTTGACTACTGAAGGCTCCGGCTACTACATGGACTTTGGCAGCTTGGGCCAACTCGCCAAGGCGATGCGGGACGCGTACGTCTATGACGGGCAGTTCTCGGAGTTCCGCCAACGCCGGCATGGCCGGCCGGCCGATGGTATCGGTGGCGACTCGTTTGTGGTGTGCCTGCAAAACCACGACCAGGTCGGCAACCGAGCGTTCGGGGAGCGGACCTCCGCACTCGTCGGGACGGGGCTCTTGATGGTCGGGGCGGCGCTGTTGGTGTTGTCCCCCTACGTCCCCATGCTCTTCCAGGGCGAGGAATGGGGTGCCTCTACGCCCTTTTCGTACTTCACGGACCATAAGGACCCGAGCCTCGGGCGAGCTGTCACCGAAGGACGCAGGCGCGAGCACCGAGTGGGCGCCGGCATGGAGGTGCCCGACCCGCAGGCGTGTGAGACCTTCGAGCGCTCCAAGCTGGACTGGTCCGAACTCGAGAGGGAACCGCACCGAGGGCTCCTGGAGTGGCACCGCCGGCTCCTTGCCCTGCGTAGGTCGGAGGCCGACCTGGCATCTCACGAGCGGGGCGCGACATCGTGTTCCTTTGACGAGGACAGGCGCTGGCTCGTTGTGCGCCGGGGCCGTTTCAGTATCGCCGCCAACTTCTCCGACGCGCCCCGGGAGGTCCCGCTCCGCACTGGAGGGTCGGTCGTGCTGGCGTCAGGGGACGAGGCCCGGCTCGTTGGGGACGAAGTTTGGCTGCCGGCCTACTCGGTTGCCGTCGTGGAGCACTGAAGGTCCTCGTAGGGGCGCGCCCGTCTTGGCCGCTGGAGCCGGCGGGAGCCGCTCGGCCGGTCTATAGCCCAGGGAGCGTGATCGTCTTCAGTGGGATGGCGGGCATGGGCGCGTCGCCGAAGTCGGTGAACTGCAGCGACCCCGAAGCGGACGTTTGGCCACTCACCACCCCGAGGAGCTAGGGGGTGCCGGCGGGGGCTATGTAGATCTGGTCACCGGAGCCGTCGCGAAGCTCGATCGCCGGCCGCCCGTGCCAGGTATGCGCCGCGAGCTTAGAGATCCGCGTTGCGAGCGTCCTCACGTACCCGTTCGACGGCGAGCCGTCCTTGAAGGCCAACCTGGGCAGGGTGTGGGACGTCGCCGGCGCTGGTAGAGTGAGGGCCGGCTCGGGCGTATAGCTCAGTTGGTTAGAGCGCATGCATGACGCGCATGAGGCCGGGGGTTCGACTCCCTCTACGCCC
>DAHWQF010000065.1 GCA_027334785.1 Acidimicrobiaceae bacterium | reverse complement strand
CTGGCGCCGGCCATGTGGCGCGCCGCCGTGCTCGGCGAGCGCACGGTCGTCACCACGGCCACGCTCAGCCTGCAGGCCCAGGTGGTCGGCAAAGACGCCCCGGTCGTGGCCGAGGCCGTCTTCGCCCTCACCGGCAGGCGGCCCAGGGTGGCGGTGCTGAAGGGCTGGTCCAACTACGGCTGCCCGCTGGCGGCTGGCGCCGTCGCGCAGGAGGAGTCGTCGCTGTTCGGGGGCGACGCCGACCGTGCTGCCCTGGCCGACTGGGTGCTGGCGCAGGCGGCCAGCGGGGGGACGGGGGACAGGGCGGCCTGCCCCCTGCCCAACGCCGCCGCCCAGTGGGCCGCCGTGTCCATGAGCCCGGCCGAGTGCCTGGGCGACCGCTGCCCCAAGCGCTCGGCCTGTCTGCCGGCCCGGGCGCGCGAGGAGGCAGCCGAGGCCGGCATCGTGGTCACCAACCACGCCATGGTGGCGGTGCAGGCGGCCACCTCCATTTCCCTGCTGCTCGGCGACGACGCCTCCTTCGGCCCCTTCGACCACGTCGTGGTGGACGAGGCCCATGCCCTTGTGCCCTCGGTTCGCGCCGCCGCCGGGGCCAGGGTCTCGGCCACCTCGGTGGCCCGGGCCGGCAAGGCCCTGGCCAGGGCCCCTCTCGACGGCATGGGCAAGGCCCTGGCCGGACGGGCCGAAACCCTCTCCGGCGCCTTCTCGGCCGCCCTGGCGGGCCTCCTCGGCCGGGCGAAGGCCAAGGAGTTGACCCCGGCCGAGGTGGCCAGGGCGGTCGAGCCGGTCATGTCCTGGGCGGCCTCCGCCGCCCGGTGCCTGCCCAAGCCTTGGGACCTGGCCAAGCCCGCCCAGCAGGTCGCCGCCAGCCGGGCGGCGGCGCGCCTCGGTCACCTGCGCGAGGCGCTGGCCTCGGCCGTCGGGACCGGCGACGGCATGGCCCGCTGGGTGGAGCCCGGCCAGGCCGGCCCGGCCCTGTGCGTGTCGCCGGTGGACGTGTCCGGTGCCCTGGCCATGAACCTCTGGGGGGCCGGGGAGGCCACGGCGGTGCTCGTCTCGGCCACGGTGCCGGCCGGCATCGCCATCGAGGCCGGCCTCGGCAAGGCCGAGGTGGCCCGCTACCCGAGCCCCTTCGAGGCCACCTACCAGCGCTGCCGCCTCTACGTGCCCGAGATGCCCCGGGCCCTCGCCGGCCCCGACGGGCGCCTCGACCTCGGGAGGCACCTCGAATGGGCGGCATCCCAGGTGGTGGCGCTCGTCTCGGCCAACGCCGGCTCGGCCCTCGTGCTGGCGGCGACGACGGAGGCGGCGCAGCGCTACGGTGTCGCGCTGCGAAGCGCCTCGGAGGGCTGGGCGGTCCACGTCACAGGCGACGCGCCGGCGCAGGCCCTGGTCGATGCGTGGCGGGCCGACACCTCCTCGGTGCTGGTCGGCACCCGGGGCTTCATGGAAGGGGTGGACGCGCCGGGCGCGACCTGCTCGCTCGTCGTGGTGGACAGGGTGCCCCGGGCCGCTCCCAACCCCGTCGACGACGCCCGGGTGGCAGCGGTGGCCACGCGCCTACGTTGCGACCGCTGGGTGGCCGACGGCCTGGTCTACGTGGCCGACGCCGGCTCTTGGAACAGGCAGCGGGCCGCTTGGTCCGCCACGAGGCCGACTCGGGCCTGCTGGCAGTGCTGGACCCGCGTCTTAGACGCGGGCCGGGGGGCTATCGCGGGAAGGCGGCGGCGGCCTACGCCGGTGCGCTCAGGCGCTTCCCTCCTGCCCTATCGTCGCTAGATGCGGCCACAAGGACCCTCCGAGCCGAAAAGGACCAACATGCCCCCCCTCGCCACATCCCTGAAGCGGCGCCGCTGGCTGCTGGAGCCAGGGGAACCGCTGCTGCTCTCCCGCTCGCCCGTTGAGGCGATGGCCCGCCTGGGCGAGCAGATGGCCGCCTGGGGCCTCGGCCCCGAGAGCCTCTTCGCCTCGCCGATGTGCGCCGTCGCCCTGCCGCGCCCATCTGGGCCGACCTGGCCGCCCCGTTGCTTCGCCGAGCACCTCCGGCCCGAGGCCCTCTGGGGCCCGCTGTTGTGGCTGCCACCGCACCTGGCCGTGCCGGCCGAGGGGGAGGACCTCTTCGCCTGGACCGCCAGGGTGGCCCTGGAGCTCTCCGCGTCGGGCGTCTACGACCAGGCGAGCGGTACATGGCTCGACATGGGCAGCTTCGTGGAGGGCGGGCTGCCCGTCGAGCGTGCCCGGCGCTGGCTGGCTGGGGGGCCGGACCCGGGCCTCGACGCCCTGGACCTCACCCCCCTCGTGTGGGACGAGGCCGACCCCCTCTGGGCGCTCGACAAAGTCGAGGCCGACTACGGCTGGCTCTCGGTCGTCAGCTGGTCGCTTTGGTCCGAGTCCCTCTCTGATGAGCTGGCCGACCTGTTGCGCGGCCCCTCCGAAGGCGTCTCCGCCCACCTGGACATGCTGGTCGCCGTGGCCGGCAAGTGGCTGGCCGAGGTCCCTGAGGAGGTCTCGGGCGGGGAGGGGCGCTGGTGGGCCGAGCGGGCCAGGGGGGCGAGCGCCCTCGAAGTGCTGGAGCGGGCCAAGGCGCTCCGGGCGCGCCTCGAGCCCTGGCTCCGCCAGGCGCTGGCCGACAAGCGGGCGCCCGGCACTTTGCCCGACTGAGGGCCGCCGGCCGCTTGAGCCAGCGCTTCGGCGTCCTCGCGTTCCCCACCGTACCTTCGTAGCGACTCGCCCCCTCCGTACTGGTCCGGATGGGCTGCTACCACGCAGAGTGGCAAAAGTGCGCAATCGCACGCTTTTGGCGCACGGCCTGCTACCGTCCCGGGACGGGAGGGCGAGAACCGACGAGAAAGGGTGAAAACTTGAAACAAAACCTAGGGAACCTGACCGCGCGGCTCCGCCGCCACGCCGAGGAGGGCCGCGAAGAGGGCAAGCGGGGCTCGAAGGGCTTCACGCTCATCGAGCTCATGGTCGTGCTGCTCATCATCGGCATCCTCATGGCCATAGCGATACCGACGTACCTGTCGGAACGGAACAATGCGCAGAACACGGCCGCCCAGGCCACCGTGCGCAACGCGCTGATCGCCGTGAAGGCGAACTATGCCGAACTGAACGAGTACGCCATCCCGGCGTCGAGCACAGCGACGAGTTACGCCACGTACATGTCGGGCCAGGAGCCGGCGCTCACTTGGGACGGCGCCACCACGGCCGTGGACAAGATCAACGCCGTCTCTGAGGCGCGCTTCGACAGCAACCAGTCCATCGTGCTCTCGGCCTGGAGCCCGAACGGCAAGTGCTGGACCGCCGCCGACGTAGAGACGAGCAGCTCGTCCTCGACCCTCGGTCAGGGCGTCTGGTACAACGAGTCGGCGCCCGCGACCGGGGGCTGCACCGCCACGGCCCCGACCTCTTCGACTGGCTGGTACTCCACCTGGACTAACCGCCAGACCGCCCCGTAGCACCTACTAGCTAGCGCCGTGCCCGCCCTCGCCACCGAGCAGCCCGTAGTTGGCGGCACCGACCCAGGTGCTGATGCCCTGGGCGTCGCCAGCCTGGCTGTCGTCAAGTTCGGCCCTGGCCGCGGCTACCGGCGCGACCAGGTGGACGAGTGGCGGAAGCGCGCCTTGAACACCGTCGCCCACCTGGAGGCCGAGGTCGAGGCCTTGCGCGTCCAGGCGGGCGACATGCGCCGCCGCCTCGACGCCGACGTCGGGGTGGCAGGGCTCGCCAGGGGCCTCGCCTTCCTGGCGGGCGAACTGCGCCAGGTACTCGCCGACCAGGACGTCGAGCGCACCTGGGCGGGCCAGGAACTGGCCGCCATCGTCTCGGCTGCTTCCGACGACCTGGCCTGCGAACTGGCCGAGTCCTTCCCGGGGCGCGTGGACGAGCTCGCCAGGGGCGCCGTCGCGTCTTCGCGCCCCGCGTCGTGGCTGGTGCAGGCGATCCTGGGCCCGGAGGGCCGCTGAGTGCGCGTCCTCGGCACCAGCGCAGCCGCCGAGCAGGTGGCCGACGCCCTCGGCCTCGAACGCGACGGCGAGGCCCGCCCCGACGAGCAGTACGTGGCCGTCTTGGAGGGGGAGGACGCCCTGGTCTCCTACGAACACTTGACCCGTTCGGGCACCGCCCCCCTGGTGCTCGTGGCCTGGGGCGTCCCCTCGGCGGTGCTGGCGCGCCTGGCCCCGGGCGCGCCGCCCCTCGTGGTCGGCTGCCCGGACCCCTGGCGCCTCCAGGCCGCTCTCGACAAGGGGAACGACGCAGAAGCCGTCGCCCACCTGGAGCGCCTGGCCCGCCTGGAGGCCCACTTGGAGGAGGGGAAATGAGCCTTACCGCCCGGCTGCGACCAGCCAAGGCAGGACCGCGCGACGACGAGGCGGCCCCTCTTGGCGACGGCGGCCCCGCACAACCCGTCCCCGCACAACTCGGCGCTGCCTTGCCCAGCGCCGCACAACCCGGCCCCGCACAACCCAGCGCTGCCTTGCCCGGCCCTGCCCACATCGAGAGCCTCTGGCAGCCCAAGGGACAGGCGAAAGCCAGAGCCAAGGCCGGTCGGGCCAAAGCCGGTCGGGCCAGGGCCAAGACGGCGCCGCCGATGTCGGGCACGGGCATAGCCCTCGACGGCGGCACCGCCACCCGTGCCCGGGTCAGTTCGGGCCAGGTCGTGTCCTACGAGGTCTTCCGCGCTGGCGCTGGCGGCGACGCCCTCTCCGAGGCCTTGTCGGGGACGAAGGGGGCGCAGGTCGTCTGCGCAGACGGCATCCTGTTCGCCCGCTCGGTGGAGGTGCCTGCCGGCCGGGCCAAGGCGTCGCCCCTGGCGCTGGTCGAGGCCGGCAGGCGCACGTGGCCGGCCAGCACCCTGGCAGCGGTGGCCGGCACGGCCGACGACGAGGGCCGGGGGGCGGCCCTGGTCGGCTGGGAAACCCAAGGCTTCTCCTGGGCTGTCGCCGACAAGGCGGGCGCCCGTCTGGTGGGCCTGCCCTTCGTGCTCCCCGACGGGGCCTGGCTCGTGGTCGGGGCCGAGCACTCCTGGTTCGCCCTGGCCGAGGGAGGCCGGCCGCTCCTGTGCCGGGAGCTGAAGGCCGGCCTGGGCGACTTCGGCCAGGTGGCGGCGCAGGCCAGCGTCGAGATAGCCCGCCTGGCCAAGGAGGGCAGGGCCATGAGCGACGTGCACGTCCTCGGCGCGCTCTTGGACACCCAGGCCACCTCCGCGTTGGCGCGCGTGGGCATCCGCGGGGTGCCGCCCTCCGTGCCGGGGGTGTCCCGGTGGGAGATCCCCTGGGCCGAGCAGGGCCCCGCCGCCCTGGCCGTCCTGGCTGCGCTGGCCCGCCCCGCACCTTCGGCTTGGTGGCGGTCGCCAGCCGAGCTGGCCCGCCTGGCCGAAGCGCCGGCGAAGCGCCGGCGCTTGGCCGTGCTCTTGGTGGGTGGGGCCGTGGCGGTCGGGGTGGCCCTGGCCGGCCTCCTGCCGCTGGCCTCGGCCCGCTCCGCCCTGTCCAGCGCCCGCTCGTCGTTGGCGTTCGCCCGCTCCAACGAGGCCTCGGTCTCGCGCTGGCTCGCCATGCGCTCCCAGGTGCTCTCGCTCTCCGCCCGGGCCCGCTCCGACCGGGCCCCCGACGACGCCTACGTGCCGGCGCTGCTCGAGGTCGAGGGGACCGCCCCTCCGGGGACCTCCATCGGCTCGGTAGACGTCGCGCCCGCAGGCGGGCAGATCTCGCTCACCGTGTCGGCCAACGTGCTGGGCGGCTCCTTCGTCCCGGTCGCTGCCTGGCAGAGCCGCCTGCAGCACATGGGGGCGACCGTGGTCATCTCGGGCGAGTCCACCAACCGCGGCCAGGTCGGGGTCTCCATGAGCGTCGAGGTGCCGCCCCTCCGCGAGAAGGCCAGTACCAAAGGCCAGGCCCAAGGAGGTAGGCGTTGAGGGAGCGCACGAAGGCCACCAATGGCGGGCCGCCCCCGGCCACCCCCGAGCGCAAGGACCGGGCCCTGCTGGGAGCCGTCAGGGCCGAGAAGAAGCTCCTCGCCGTCATGGCGGTGGTCGTGGTCGTCGTGGGCATCGGGGCGCACTTCGCCTCGGGCCGGGCCGGGGCTTGGCGCCGCCAGGCCTCCAAGGACCTGGCCGAGGCCAGCGTGGACAACGCCGCGTGGCAGGCCGGGCAGGCGGTCAAGGCCCACGGCCGCCTGTGGCGCCGGCGCCTCGCCGAGGCCGAGGCTGCCCTGCCCGCAGGGGAGGACCAGCCCGGCTTCGTCTCTGACATGGCGGCCCTGGCGAGCCGTTGCGGGGCTACGTGGTCCTCCTCGTCGTGGACGCCGGGCCAGGGCGTAGGCGGCGGCCAGGCCTGGCAGGTGCAAGCCTCGGTCACCGGCACTTCGGGCAGCGTCACCTGCGTCGTGGCCGGCCTGGCCGGCCTGCCGAGGGCCGTGAGCCTGACCGCCCTCTCCCTTTCCTATGAGACGGGCAACGTTGTCCAGGCGGCGCTGTCCCTCAGCACCTTCGCCAGGCCCGGAGGGCAAGGGTGAGCGTCGTCGAGGAAGCCCGCTACGTCGCCTCGCAGCGCGAGGCCCTGCTCGGGGCCCTGGCCGAGGTCGTGCCCGACGCCGTCGACTACTACCAAAGCGTCGTGGACGCCGGCACGGCCCGCGGCTACACCCCGGTCCAGGCCATGGCCGAGCTCGGGCTGCTACCGGTCGTCGAGGCCGCCACCTGGGCGCGCCTCGGCATCGAGGTCGTCCAGCCCGGCTTCGACGACGTGGACCTCTCGGCCTTCGCCCGCTGGCCGGCGGAGGCCGCCCGCTCGCACCTGGCCGTGCCCGTCGTCGGCGGCCGGGTGGCGGCGCCGGACCCGGCGGGCCCAGCACTCGAGGCACTGGTGCGGGCGCACCTGGGGCCGCGCTTCAGGCTCGTGGCCGCCCCCGACGCCGAAGCCCTGGCCAGCCTGGTCGACTGGGCCCTCGACCGCTTGGCGGCCCGCGGGCTGGCCGATGCGGCCCAGCAGGCGACTGCGCTGGTGCCCGCCGACCTGGCGGCGGCCCCTGCGATCGAGGAGGAGGACGCCTCGGCGTCGGAGGTGGCGGCGCTGGTGGAGGACATACTGCGCCGGGCTGTGGAGCGCTCCGCCTCGGACGTCCACTTGGAGCCGGGCAGGGACCGCCTCGCGGTCCGCTACCGCGTGGACGGCATCCTCACCGGCGAAGACCTGCCCCGCGAGCTCGGCCCCGCGGTAGTGAGCCGCCTGAAGGTGATGGGCCGGGTCGACATAGCCCAGTCCCGCCGGCCGGCCGACGGGCGCTTCTCGTTCCCGGTCGGGGGCCGGGCGGTGGACTGCCGCCTGGTCACGCTCCCGTCGGTGTGGGGAGAGTCGGCGACCGTGCGCCTGCTCGACCGCTCGACCTCGGCCATAGCCCTCTCGGGCACCGGCTTCGCCGACGCCACGGTGTCGGCGGTGCGGGCCATGGTCGCCTCCCCGGTCGGGGCGCTGTTCGTGACCGGCCCGACCGGCTCGGGCAAGACGACCACGCTGTACGCGCTGCTGGCCGAGGTCGCCAGGCCCGAGCGCAAGGTGCTCACCATCGAGGACCCAGTGGAGTACCGGGTCGACGGGGTCTCCCAGCACCAAGTGGACCACCTGGCGGGCTTCAGCTTCGCCACGGCGCTGCGGAGCTTCCTGCGGGCCGACCCCGACGTCATCATGGTGGGCGAGGTCCGCGACACCGAGACCGCCGCGATGGCCGTGGACGCCGCCTACACGGGCCACCTCGTGCTCACGAGCTTCCACGCCTCCTCCGCCGCCGTGGCGCCGCTGCGCCTGGTGGAGATGGGCATCGCGCCGGCCCTGGTCGGGGCGGGCATCTCAGGCATCCTGGCCCAGCGGCTCGTCCGGCGGCTGTGCCCGGCCTGCCGGGTGCCCGACGAGGCCCACTACGAGGCGGGCTGGCCGGTACCGGCGCCGGAGAGGATCTGGGCGGCCAACCCCGCCGGCTGCCAGCGCTGCCTCGCTTCGGGTGGCAAGGGCGGCTACAAGGGCCGCGTGGCGGTCGGCGAGCTGCTCGTCGTGGACGAGGAGGCCCGCCGGGCCATCGTCTCGGGGGCGGGCCCTGACGCCATCAGGGCCGTCATGGCGGCCCAGGGGGCGAGGACCATGTGGGAGGACGGGCTGGCGAAGGTGGCCGCAGGGGCCACTTCGATGGCGGAGCTGGCGAGAGTCGCCAAGGAGGACGAGTAGTGGCACTGACGACCGTGCTCGACAAGGCCGGCCAAGCCGGAGCGGCCCCGGCCGCCAAGAAGGCCAGGACGGCCTGGGGCAAGGAGCTGCGCCTGCGCAAGAGGGTGCGCCTGGCCGACCAGGCCTGGCTCGCCCGCCAGCTGGCCGTGCTCTCGCGGGCGGGCCTCGGCCTGCCGCCCGCGCTCGGCCTGCTCGCCCGCCAACGCGAGGGCAAGGCCGTGGGCGAGCTGGCCAGGACCATGCGGGAGGAGCTGCTGGCCGGCCGTTCCCCCGCCGCCGTCACCAAGGCCCACGAGGCCGAACTGGGGCCGCTGTTCAGTGCCATGGTCGGCGCCGGCGAGACCGCCGGCGTGCTGCCCACGACCCTGGCCAAGCTGGCCGACCTGTTGGAGACGCGCCTCAAGCTCGGCAAGAAGACCCGCTCGGCGGTGAGCTACCCGAGCATCGTCATGGGCATGGCCGTACTGCTGGCCCTGGTCATCCTGCTCGTGATCGTCCCGATCTTCTCCCGCATGTTCGCCCAGCTCGGGGCCAGCCTGCCGGCCCCCACCAAGGTCCTCGTGAGCCTTTCGCGCTTCTTGGTGGGCCACGCCTACGTGCTCCCGGTCCTCGCCCTGGCACTGGCGGGCGCCCTGTGGTGGGCGTCGAGGGACGAACGGGCCCGCTACACCGCCTCGGCCGCCGCCCTGCGCCTGCCCGTGGTGGGGGCCCTGCTCGGCAAGGCCGCCCTGGCCCGGGTGGCCTCGACCATCGCCACGATGATGGGGGCGGGCACCGACGTGCTGACCGTGCTCGCCTACGCCGCCCAGAGCACCCAGAACCGTGTCTGGGCGAGGGTGCTCGGCCGGGCCCCCGACCTACTGCGCTCGGGCCGGGGCTTCTCCGAGTCGCTGCGGCTGGCCACCGCCGAGGCGACCGGGACCGACGCCAACTTCGAGGTCCTGGCGCAGATGGTCGAGGTCGGGGAGCGCTCGGGGTCCACCCCTGACGTCCTGGCCCACCTGGCCCAAGGTGTGACCGAGGAGGTCGAGACGGGTCTCGAGACCTTGGAAAGCTCGCTCGAGCCGCTGCTCATCATGTTCGTCGGGGCCGTCGTGGGGACCATGATCGTGGCCCTCTACCTGCCCATCTTCCACATCGTCACGGTCCTCGGCAACCAGACGCCGAGCTCGGGGGGCAGCTGAGGTGCGCATCGCCGACCTGTTGGCAGAGATCTCCGACCCCGGCCCTGTCCCCCTCGACCCCCTGGCGGCCCGGCTCGTGCCCGAGGGCATGGGGGCCACGGGCATGGGCTTCTCGGAAGGCTACCTGCACGTGGCCTGGCCCAGGGTGCCGACCCCCGCCGACATCGCGGCGCTGGCGGGCACGGTCGGCCTGCCCGTGAAGCCGGTCGCCCTCTCCGAGACCGAGTACGAGGCGCTGTGCCGGCGCGTCGCGGCGATGGCCACGGACAAGGCCGGCGTCGACGCCCCGAGCGTGCTGGAGCTGGCGCTGTCGCTCGGGGCAAGCGACATCCACCTGTCGGCCGGCCTCCCCCCTTCGTTCCGGGCGGCGGGCGAGCTGCGCAGCGTCGGGGCCACGCCCATGACCGCGGCCGAGGTGGCCGAGGTGGCCAGGTGGCTGGTCGGCGACGAACCGGTCTCGGAGGGCTTCAGCGGCGACTTGGACCGCGCCGCTGAGTACAGGGGCTGGCGGCTCCGGGTGAACGTCTACCGCCAGGCCGGCCAGCTGGCGCTGGCGGTGCGGCTCATCCCGGGCAGCCCGCCCCCGTTCGGCTCCCTCGGCCTGCCCGAGGTCATAGAGCGCTTCGCCCACCTGCCGAGGGGCCTGGTGCTCTTCGCCGGCCCGACCGGCTCGGGCAAGTCGACCACCCAGGCGGCCCTCTTGGACATCGTGAACCGGACCAGCAGCCGCCACATCGTGACCATCGAGGACCCGATCGAGTACGTCCACCCGCAGCGGCGCTGCGTGGTCCACCAACGAGAGGTGGGCCAGGACACGGCCAGCTTCGCCGTGGCCCTCCGGGCGGTGCTGCGCCAGGACCCCGACGTGGTGCTGGTGGGCGAGATGCGCGACCCCGAGACGATCACGACCACCCTCACGGCTGCCGAGACGGGCCACCTCGTCTTGGCGACCGTGCACGCGGGCAGCACCTCCGAGGCGGTCGACCGCATGGTCGACGCCTTCCCCGCCGAGTCCAAGGCCCTGGTGCGCACACAGCTGGCGGCCTGCCTGGCGGGGATCATCTGCCAGGTGCTGCTGCCGGCGGCCGAGGGCCCCGGCCAGCGCCAAGCTGTGGCAGAGGTGCTGGTCGCCAACGACGCCGTCCGGGCGCACATCCGCTCAGGCGAGGTCCACCAGCTAAGGAACGACTTCCGCAAGGACGAGCTCGGCTCGGTCAGCCTGGACCAGGCGCTCGCCGACGCGGTGGCGGCGGGCAGCGTCACCGAGGCCGACGCCGAGGCGGTGGCGCGCGACCCCGAGGCGTTCCACCAGTTCTTCCGGGTGGCGCTCGGCATGGGGGCCATGGCGCTGTGAGGCTCCGCCTGCGCCGGGACGAGGCCGGGACCGGCCTCGTCGACGTCGTGGTGGCCACTGGGCTGTTGAGCCTGCTCGTGGTCGTGACGGCGGGCCTCTTGGCGGGGGTGGGCCAGGCGCAGCTCTTCGTCGCCACCCGCCGCTACGCCGAGGTGGTGGCCGACGACATGCTGGCCCAGGCCGGCGCGGCGGGCTGCGGGGCGGCCACGGGTTACGGCACGCCCACCGACGCCTTGGTGCTCGCCTCTCGCTGCGCTTACGGTTACCGTGCGACCAGGTCGCTCGGCGACGTGATCTTGACCAACCAGTCAGGCGGGGTGGTCGGCTGCCCGAGCCTCCATTACCAGAGCGCCTACCCGGGCCTCCCCGGCCCGGC
>DAHWQF010000659.1 GCA_027334785.1 Acidimicrobiaceae bacterium | reverse complement strand
ACGTCGTGGGTGCCGAGGCGCCGCTCGACGGCTACAAGGTGGTGATCATCCCAGACTCAACGCCCATCGACGGATCCCTGGCAGGACGGCTGCAAGCTTATGTGGACGGAGGCGGCTCGCTCGTCCTCTCGGCCACGGCGGCGGCTGCGAGCCAAGAGGGGAGGAGGCTCCTCCGCTCCTTCGGCTGGGAAGTCGGTGGGACGGCCCCCTTCAGCACCACGTTCCTCCGGCTGTCGCCCTCGGAGTGGCTCACCCCGCCCGTACCTCGCGACCTGAGGGTACACGGAGAAGCCCTGTTGCTCGACGAAGTAGCGCCGGCCGAGACGCTCGCCGAGATCGTCTACCCTTATTTCGAGCGCAGCTTCGACCACTTCAGCGGCCATTCCTATACGCCGCCCGAAAAGCTCTCGGGGCGGGCAGCCGTGGCCCGGAATGGGAGAGTGGTCGTTTTCGCCGTGCCCCTATTGGCCGGGGTGGCGGAGGAAGGGAACGAAGAGTACCGCCAGTTGATCGGCGAGTCGCTCCACTGCCTCCTTCCCGAGCCGTTGCTCCGGGCCGGCGGGCCGGTCCACCTTGAGACCGCCGTCGTCGAGACGGGCGACGCTACAGCCGTCCACTTGCTGAGCTTCGTGCCCGCCCGTCTTGGTCGCGACCTCGACCTCGTCTACGACCCGTTCCCGCTCGTGGACATCGACATCGCTCTCCGGCTCGAAAGCGCCCCCAAGCGCGTCACGCTCCAGCCCGCGGGCCAAGAGCTCGCCTTCTCCTACGACGGCACCTACGCCTCGGCTCGCGTAACCGTGCTAGAGGGCCACGCTATTCTTGTGTTCGACACAGAGGGCAAGTGAGGCCACTTTGGTGGGGCATCGCACGCGTCGCTCTATACGGACCTGGGGCCTTTCGCGCGGGCGCGATGTTCGCTGCTCTCGTTCTAACGCTAACCGAGCGGTTCGGGCGGCTCGCTCCCCTCTTTGTCAGGCTGTCTGCTCGCTGCCGGAGGCGTCTTGTTGGGTTCGTTGTACGCAACCTTGGACCCAGCTGTCTGAGCTTCAGGACTCTGTCCTGAGCTGCAGCTACTGCCAGGAATACCGTTACGAATTGTTGCCAGAGATGTCAGCCGCCATTTGTGGGTACCCCGAGGTGAGGCCTCCGTCGACGACCAACATGGCGCCAGATATCCATGAAGCCTCGTCTGAGCATAGGAAAGCTATAGCTCCAACGACGTCTTCCGGCTCACCGATGCGCCCCAGCGGGTACCATCGCGAGAGCCGATCCAGCACGGTCGGATCGTTCTCCAGACGCTGGCTCCATATCCCAGTGCGCATCGTGCCCGGTGCGACCATGTTGGACCGGATGCCGAGGGGCCCATAGCGGGCAGCTAGGCTGCGGGTGAACGACACCAGGCCGGCTTTTGCAGCACTGTAAGCCTCATTGCCGAAGTAGGCCAGGGCGTTGACGGATCCGATGTTGCAGATAACCCCGCTGCGCTTGGCGATCATGCCCGGTAGAAGTGCCTGTGCGCAGAGCACCGGGCCAGTTAGAGTGACCGCTATGTCTTGTGCGATGGCCTGCGTGGAGAGCGCAAGGAGATCGCCGTCTGTGGCCCTCGCGGCGTTGTTGACGAGTATGTCTGCTCCCCCAAAAGAGGAAGCGGCTTCCTTGATCTGCTCCACGCCCGCGGGGTCGCTGACATCGGCTTGCACAGCGATGGCCTTTGCTCCGATGCGTTGTAGCTCGGCGGCCGTTGTCTTGCTGCGTTCAGCGTCGATGTCGACGAGGACCAGGATTGCACCTTCTGCGCCTAGGCGTCGGGCGGTGGCCGCCCCTAGCCCAGCCCCGGCCCCCGTGACGACTGCTATGCGCCCTTGGAACCGGGAGCGGCCGAGCACGTCCCCCCGAGGTGTCATGCCTGTCGATCCTACCGAGGCCACCGAGGCGGCTACTTCGGGCAGGGTCGCGTATGTATGCGCGGAGCACGGTCACCACCACGAGCGCCTTTTGGAGCCCTATGGGGAAGCAGGGTTGTTCCTCCTGGGCCTGTGTTTTTGCCGCTGGTGCACCAAGTTGGCGGAGGAGGCTGGCATCGATGCCGACCGGCTGGCGACGTCGGCGCGCTGTTCGGTCCAGGAGTTCTTCGAGGGCCGCCTGCCGGCAGTTGCCTTCAGTGCCGAAGCTCTCGTGGGCTTGTGCCGGGAGGAAGTCC
>DAHWQF010000658.1 GCA_027334785.1 Acidimicrobiaceae bacterium | reverse complement strand
GCCGGAGGTCGAAGCGGCGGCCAGGGCCGGGGGACTCTCCCGCCAGCAGGCGATGATCGTGTCGGGCGCGGCGATAGGACGGCGCTGCGGTGATGGCGGCCATCGAGCCGATAGCCGACAGACTTTTTGACGAGGCCAGGAGGCAAAGTCGTCGGGAACCGCCCGAAGCTTACGCAATCGACGCGTTGGTTAGGCTGGCCACGTCGGGTGGTGGGGGCACCCCGCCGGCGGAGGTGCTATTCGGGGTGGACTTGGACGCCTTTTTCAGGGGCTACCCCGCTGATGGGGAGGTGATCGAGGTGGCTGGTTTCGGTCCGACCAGCGCTCAGGCCGTGACAGACGTCCTTGAGCACGGTAGCCCGTTCCTAAAGGCTGTTATGACGAAGGGCAAGGACGTCGTGGGTGTCGTTCACCTCGGCCGGCGTCCCAATGCTGTTCAAAAGACAGCCTTGGACTGGCTCTACCCGACTTGCGCCGTCGAGGGCTGTGGCGTACGGACAGATTGGTGTGAAACGGACCACAGGGAGCCTTGGGCGAAAACTCGTTCCACGCTGCTCGACCTGTTGGACCGCCTCTGTCGGGCACACCAAAAGATGAAGACCAACGAAGGCTGGAGCCTGGTTGAAGGCAAAGGTAAGCGGCCCTTCGTCTCGTCCCAGGATCCGAGGCACCCGCGGTTCAACAAGACAGTACAGCCCGATGCGGGCACCAGCGTGCTCCGGGGCAAGGAGGGCACGCCGCAAGCGGGGGCGGGTAAGGGCGGGGCGCCGCCCGGGCGCCGGCAAGTTGATGCTCCGAGAGCCATAGCAGGGGACGGCTTGTGACGACATTTGGGAGAGGGTTGGCCACTCGGGTACGAGGGTCCGGCGAGTGACGCCGGCGTCCAAGCTGCTGCACGAGGGAGCGCTGCACTTACGACCTTTTCTCCAGCCGTGTGGCGAGTTGTACGACCCCGTCTTCGGAGAGCCGACCCAGTACGGTACCGGTTACTTCGCCTACGTCAATGCGGCCCTGGGCCGGCTGAGCCGGGGGGCCGCCGCGGCCTCCTACTTCGAGAGCGCGGAGCGGGGCCTGGCGGCGGCCCTGCGCCACCTCCTCGTCCCGGCCGACCCGCCGGCCACCAGTTCATACGCGCCCCCCATCGCCAGCCCCACGGCACGCAACCACCGCGACTTCATGTTGCTGCCCGTCCTGCGCTGCCTGCGGCTGCTCCGAACTGCCCGCCGTCCCGGCCTCGACGCCCTCGCCGAGCAGGTCCGGGATGTGGCGGTGCCGGAAGTGTTCGCAACCCGCCCACCTCACAACTGGGCGGCGGTGTGGCTGGTGGGTGAGTGGCTACGTGCCCGTGAGGGGCTTTCCTCGCCGCCTGCCGAGCCCTTCGACGCCTGGCTGGCACCCTTCTTCGAGGGGCCGGACGCGAGGGTCGACCTGGGAAAGGGGTTCTATTACGAGCCCGGCTACCCCAACTCGTATGACCTGTTCACTCGATACCACCTCCTCGAACTGTTGGCAGAAGGCTATGCCGGCCGCCACCGCCCAGCCCTGGAGCAGCTCCTGCGCGCCGGGCTTCGCCGGAGCCTGGCCGTGCAGCTCTCCAACGGTTCGTTGCCGAGCGCCCACCGGAGCACCGGCCAGCTGTGGACTTTGACCGGCCAGTGCGCTTACTTCCATCGGGCCGCCGAGCTGTGCGCCGGCGAGGCTCTGGCTGAGAAGGCACGAGAGGCTGCCCTGCGCTCGTTTGCAGCGGCGCTGGGCTGTCGCCGGCGCGACGGCGGCTTGAGCCCGGTGGAAAACGTCCTGCCGGCGAATTTCCGGGTGGGTTACGAGCCCTACACCGCCGATGCCCACTACGTGGCCCTGGCTCTCTCTTTCCTGGCGGACGCAGTAATGACTGGGTTCACGGGGGCAGAGGAGGCTGGGGGCGCCCGGGGCGAGGCCTCGGCTCTCGTCGGGGACGCTTGGCCCCAAGCCCGTAGCGAGGCGCACATAGAGGCTGAGCCCTTGTGGCGCTCCCTGCTCCACCGAGACGGCTGGTCCGTCCATGTCAACCTGGCGCCGCAGCCCGGTTACGACGCTTTTGGGGTGGCCGACGTCTCGCTGGGCAGCGGCCGGTGGTTGCGTTTCGGCGGCCAGGTGCACCATGTGGGCACTGGCACCCCGATCACGCTCGGGCTGGCGGTAAGGGACGGCCAAGACGGGCTGC
>DAHWQF010000657.1 GCA_027334785.1 Acidimicrobiaceae bacterium | reverse complement strand
AGCCGAGCCCGCCGCGGCCGGCGGGACAGGGGCGGGCCCGGTTGCAGCCGAGCGGGCCCAGCGCAGGCCCGCAGGAGCCCCCCGAGGGGGCGGCGGCAAGGTCGGCAGCTCGTCGGGGTCGGGCAATGCTCAGGCGCCTCCTCCTACAGGCACGCTACCAAGGCGCAGCGACACCTCGTTGGCTAGGAGCCGGCCCCGCAAAGTGAGCACGGCCCGCTCCTCTGGGGCACAGGGGTCCTGCCCCCATCCTCGGGCTCGGACGGCCGGGGCCAGCGGCAGCCAGCGCCGCTCGACCAAGCCCGCCTCGAAGAGCTCGGCGGGGAGCGCCTCGGCCGGGACACCTCGCCTGGTGCGCAGTGAGAGCATCAGCTCCTCGGAGGCCCGCTCGTCGGGACCGAGCACTTCGCCGGCCGCCTCGGCTGTTTTCCCGGCCTCCACCAAGCGGCAGTAACGCTCCGGGGTGCGGACGTTCCACCATCTCTTGGCGCTCCTCGCCCCGTCGCCCGCCGTCACCGCCAAAAACGCGTGGGAATGGGCGGCGCAGCCGACGCCCGCGTACTCGCCCTCCGACCAGTAGAGCCAGTTGTGGGCGCACTCTGCACCGGGTAGGGCCCAGTTGGAAATCTCGTACCAGCCGTACCCGGCCGCCTGGAGCAGGGCATCGGCCATCGCGTACTTGTCGGCTTGGTCGTCCCCGTCGGGATGGCGGGCGGGGTCCCTCGAAAGCGGCGTGCCGGGTTCGACCGTGAGCGCGTAGGCCGAGACGTGCGCCGGCGGCGGCGCTAGGGCGAGGGCCGCCTCTACCGTGGCGGCCCAATCGGCCACGGACTCGCCCGCCGCCCCGAAGATCAAGTCGACGTTGTACGCGCCGGCAAAGCCCGCCTCCCCGGCCAGTTCGGCCGCACGGCGCACCGACTCGGGGCGGTGCGCGCGCCCGAGCGAGGCCAGCACGTGTGGCTGCATCGACTGAGCGCCAAAGGAGAGCCGGGTGACCCCGGCCGCACGGTAGGCCCTGAGCTTGCTGGCCGTGACGGTCTCGGGGTTGCACTCGACGGTGACCTCGGCGCCGGGGGCCAGCCCGGCAGCCTCCTCGACCGCGGCCAGGACCCGGGCCAGCAGATCAGCCGGTAGGAGCGAGGGTGTGCCACCACCGAAAAAGACCGAGGTGGCGGGGCGCTCAAAGGTAGGGAGACGCTCGCCCGCTTCGGCCACGCAGGCGGCCACGTAGCGCTCCCAAAGCGCCTCAAGCCCGGTCCAGGTCGCAAAGGCGCAGTAGTCGCACCGGCGGCGGCAAAACGGGATGTGAACATAGACGCCCAGAGGCTCCGGCACGGTGCACGTAACCTACATCACCTGTGTTGGTACTCCTCTTCTCCGGGCAGGGCTCCCAGCGCCCCGGGATGGGCGCCCCGTGGCAGGGCCACCCGTCTTGGGAACTGGTGGGGCGCCTCTCCCAAGCCTCCGGCCGCGACGTCGCCGAGCTGTTGCTCACGGCCAGCGCCGAAACGCTCCGAGCCACCCGCAACGCCCAACTGGCCACTTTCGCGCTCAGCCTCGTGGCCCTCGACGCCGCCCGACGTGGCCCGCTCGCCCACCTCGGCCCGGGCCGCTGGAAGGCCGTCGCCGGCCACAGCTTGGGTGAGTACAGCGCACTCGTCGCGGCGCAGGTGCTCGTCCCCGAGGAGGGGGCGCGTCTCGTGCGCGCCAGGGGGGACGCAATGCAAGAGGCCGCCGATGCCCGCCCTGGGACCATGGCGGCGGTCCTCGGCCTTCAACTCGACACCCTCTTGGCCGTGTGCGGAACCGTGCCAGGGGCCTGGGTAGCCAACGACAATGCCCCGGGCCAGGTGGTGGTCGCCGGCACTTACGAAGGCGTCGAGCAAGCGGGCGAACGGGCGCTTCGCGCCGGCGCCAAACGAGTTGTCCCCCTGCAGGTCGGCGGGGCGTTCCACACACCCCTGATGGCCCCCGCCGAGGACGGCCTCGGAAGCGCCCTCCAAGCGACGAGCTTCGGCCCTGCGGCCTGCCCGGTCGTGAGCAACGTCGACGCCTCGGCCCACGTGGAGGGCTTTTCGGAACTTCTCTTGGCTCAACTTTGCTCGCGGGTCCGCTGGCGGGAGTCCCTGATGGCGCTCGGGTCCGAGGGCACCCACCTGTTCGTCGAGCTCGGCCCGGGCACCGAGTTGTCCAGCATGGTGCGCCGTAGCGT
>DAHWQF010000656.1 GCA_027334785.1 Acidimicrobiaceae bacterium | reverse complement strand
TAAGGCTCAGGGGCGGCCACTGCTCCCTAGGTGGGGTCGGGATATGCCCACGGGTCGCGGCGGCGCCCTCCCCATATGGGAGTGTGGCGGTGGCCGGCTCAACTATCTCGACAAACAGAGCGGTGCCCCCCCCCACATGGGAGTGTGAGCAGGCCGACACGACCGGCACTCCCGGCCACCGGCCCGGACGAAGGGAGTGCAAATGTCCTCCGCTGGGAGCGCCGTTGGCGGCGCGGCCTCATAGAGCAGGCCCGCCAGTTGGCCCTTGGCCTGGGCCTCGGCAACCCGAACCTGGTCACCCCCTACGCGACTGGCATTGTTATGAGCCCAGGCGAGGACGTTTGCGCCGAGACCTGGGCCCGCTGCAACCTCGACCAGCTTCGCTTCGACCAGGTCGCTTCCAACTGGCCGGCCTCATGTTGGGCGATAACGTCGGCGCGCCTGATCGGCCGCCTCGGGTCGGGCCGGTTGGCGGGCTGGCGGTGGGAAAGCCTTACTGCGTACCAAGTCGATATTCGGCGCGAGCAGGTCGAACTGCACATGGCGGACGAGAGGGCGATCTTCCACGGGCCGGGGGCAGTGGTTATCGGCGTCGCCGCTGTTTGGCGCGTCCACGGCTTCGTGGGCCTTCTCGAGCACCCGGGCCTTGCCCCGCTTAGGGCTGGGGACAAAAGATGACAGGCAACTTGACTAGGGCCGGCACGGCCCTCTGGGACGAGGTACTGGCCACCCATAACCGCGGTGAGCTGGGTCCCGCCGGAGAGGTCGTCGTCGAGTGGGCGAGCCTCACCACCGAACGGCAGGTCGTTGCCACCAAAGCGGGGACAGTCCTCTGGCGCGAGGTTACGGGGGCGGCACCATGAGAGGGGGCACCATAGACGCCTATGCCGTCCTGGGAGTCGTGCCTGACGCTTCTCAGGACGCGCTCGAAGCCGCCTACAAGGCGCGGCTCACGCTCCTCCACCCCGACCGCATGGTGGGGCGGAGCCAGCGCGAGCAGGAAGTGGCGGCAGCGATGCTGGCCGAGCTACAGGAGGCCTGGGCGCTCGTCGGGGACGCCCGCTCGCGCGCCCGCTACGACTCCGAGCGGGAACGCGAGCAGCAAGCACAGCAGCAGGCGCAGGAGGACAACGGGGCATGGGGGCCACCGGCCGCAGCGGAGGAGGCCCGCTCCGCATGGGAGCAAGCACAAGATGACGCCGAGCGCCGCCGGGCCCTGTTAGAGGATGAGCTGCGCCGGCGCTACGGGGCACCCCTCGGCCGTGCAGCGCGCCGCAGGTCCCGGCCCAAGGCTCCCCTGCTGACCACGCTCGCGGTAGCCGTGGTGGCGCTAGCAGGCTGGGGGACCTGGCACGGCCATGTGCTCACTGCTGGCATCATCGTCCTCGCCCTGCTCGTCGGCTCGCGTCGCGGGCGTAGGCTCGCGTGAGGAGGTGAACAGGCATGGGTAACCTCGACCTGCACCGGGGTGGGGCTGTCGCCGGGGCCAAAGCGGCGGCGCCTGCCTCGCAGGGTGTGCTCTCTTATATGCAAAGCGGCCCGTCCGGCTTCGAGCTCCTGCCGCAAACTGTGCGCTCGGCCGTGGCGGCTGCTTTGGCCGAGCCTTGTTTTGCCGCTGGCGCCGACAGGGTCGCTGTCGTAAGGCGCCGCCCGGACGGTTCTTGCTACCAACCAAGCTGGGTGGTGGCTCACCGTGCCGCCCCGAGGCGATGGTCGTTTCGTCCAGGTCGAGGCCAGACGGGAGCTTGTCTCAGCGGGCACCAAGGCGTGGAAGCCGGTCGGCGAGTGGCAAGCAAGCACCAGGGCCCTGCGGCTCGCGCCAGCACGCCCGCGCTCGTCGTCCTGGCAGCCTCGCGTGAGCGGCGGGAGCGCTAGCAATGGGGACGTCGAGACGACGCACGACGTGGCCCGCATCCTGCCCCCCGAGGTGTGGGAACCCGTGAAAGGCGCGAAGTGGTCGGCGTGGCTTTGGACCTATCAAAACGGCTCGGTCGAGGAGGAGGTCGTCGCCGCCCTGGCGAGCGACGAGCGCGTCCGTGCCTTTGTCGCCAAGCGCGCCGCGCCGAGCCGGTCGGCTCTACCCGCAGGCACCTGGCAGGTGCAGGCCCTGGAAGCCATCGTCGTGGCCGTGGAGGGCCCGTCGGTAGGCGCTGGTCTGGCTAGTCCGCGGGCACGACGTCTCCCCGGCACAGGATCGGGGCCAAGGGCCCT
>DAHWQF010000655.1 GCA_027334785.1 Acidimicrobiaceae bacterium | reverse complement strand
GCTCCAGGAGCACCGGCCAGCGGGTCACCACGCACGCCACGCTGGCACCTCTCGTGTAACCGAGGGCGTGCTCGGCCGCCGGGCCCTCGACTACGAGCGGGCGGTAGGCACCCCGCCCACCCTCGCCGAACGAGGCCGGCTTGCGACCACGGACTTCCAGCGCCCTCTTCACCACCGCCAGTTTGGTCAACCCCACATTGTCGCCTCCTGCCCACACCTTTGCCAGCCCGGCCACAGACGCCTCCTCCAGCAGCCTGCGCCGCAAGTCGTAGTCGACAGGCCGGCGGTTGTCGGGGTCCACGAGCGAAAGATCCCACAGCTCGCTCCCCTGGTACAAGTCCGGGACCCCCGGCGCGGTGAGCGTGAGCAGCTTGAGGGCGAGGGAATTGGACCGGCCCGGGCGGCAGATCCGCTCGACGAAGGCCTCGAGCTCGGCCACGAAGTTGCGCGAACGAAGTATGGCGGCCGTGAAATGGGTGACAGCACCCTCATAGATCTGGTCAGGTTGCTCCCAGCTCGTGTGGACATTGGCTTCCCGTACGGCCTTCTCCACAAAACCGAGCACGCGCTCGGCCGACAGCGGCCAGGCCCCTATGAGGGTCTGGTAGAGCATCCACTCCGTCGCCGGGTCGGGGAGGTCACGGGCCACCCGCTTGCGCCGGTTGAGCGCGCTCCAACGCCTCACCGTCTCCGCCCATTCGTCCGGTATTTCCGAGAGCACCGACATCCTCGCCCTCACGTCTTCGGAACGCTTGGTGTCGTGGGTGGAAGTAGCGAGAAGCCCGAAGGGGTGGCGGGCCTGGGCACCGGCGCACCAGGTGTGGAGCTCCTCCTTGCTCGTGGCCGGCGAGCTTGGGTCGCCTCCCACCTCATTGGCGGAGAGGAGGGGCATGTAACGGTAAAAAGCGGTGTCCTCGACCGCTTTCGCCATCACCGGGCCTGTAAGTTGTTGGAACGATAGGGCCATCTCTTCCTCGGCGCGGCCGGCCACGTCCAGCAAGAGCACGTCCCGCAGGAACGAGAGCAGTTCGCCGTCTATCTCCGGACGGCGCAGCCCCGCCTCCATCACAGCCCTGTGCACCACCGAGGCGTCGTGCTCGAAGACCGGGTGCCCGGGGGCCACGTAAGTGCGGTAAACGGGAAAAGAGGCGGCCACCTCTGCCAGGCATTCGCGCAGGTCACGGCGCGTGTGGTCGGAATGGCGGCGATGGCCCTCGCAGACGCGGACCATGCGCTCGACGACGCGGTTCAAGTCGGTCGAGAGGGCACCGTTTAGCACCGAGATCTTGGCCTCGTGGACCAAATCGCCCCAGGAGCGCTCCAAACCGCAAAACTCTCCGAACGAACGCCGAAGCGACTCCGCTCCTTCTTTCTTCACGAAAAGCCCCCCAGCCAGGTTGAGCCAGTCATAGCCGGTGGTGCCGGCGACAGGCCACTGTTCAGGGAGTTGTTCCCCCTTGGCCAGTATTTTCTCTACTACCACCCAGCCGCCGGCACGCTCTTTTTCGAGGCGTTCGAGGTAGGCGCCCGGGCACCGTAGCCCGTCTATGTGGTCCACGCGCAGCCCGTCGATCACGCCCTCGTGCAGCCAGCGCAATATCAGGCGGTGGCTGTCCACGAAGACGGCGTCGTCTTCCACCCGGATGCCGACCAGCTCGTTTATGTCGAAAAACCGCCGGTACTGGCCCTCTTCCGAGGCGGTTCGCCAGCAGGCGAGGCGGTAGTTCTGCCTCTGTACGAGAGCGTCAAGGGCGTCGACGTTCGCGTCCGTGGCCTCCACCTCCGCCTGGAGGGCGCCTGCGACACTGGGGTGCTCCGAGAGCGCGGCGAGCCTGGCGCGCAGCACCTCCTTGTCCCGGTGGCGCTCGCGGACGCTAGCCCTGTCGGTCGCCCAAGAAGGCGGGAGGCGCCCGAGGGCAGTGGCAATGCTCTCCAGTTCCGCCCGCACGGCGGGGTCGAAACTCCGGGGCAGGCGCCTGGCCGCCCGGGCCACGACCTGGTCGATGCTCCTCGGCGCCACGGGGAACCTGTGGTCGAAATACCGCAGCGTGAAAGTGCCCTTGGAGTGCTCGAGATGGATGTTGCCGGCCTCGAGTTCGCGGCCATAGTGGTCGGCGAGGATGGGCAGGAGCACGACCGAACGGTGCCCCGCTACGCCTCCCTCGGGCGTCCCCCAGTCCACGTCGAAATAGCTCGCGTAAACGCTTGATGGCC
>DAHWQF010000654.1 GCA_027334785.1 Acidimicrobiaceae bacterium | reverse complement strand
GGAGCCGTCCGGCGAGCACAGACGTGCCGACCCCGGCCAGGGACGCGACGGCTGCGAACTCGCCTTGTGCGGTGGAGCTGTGGGTGGCCAGAGCGATGAGCACGATAAGCCCGAGCCCTCCGGCGGCTTGCTTGAAGCCCCGCATCCCGAGCGCGAGCCACATCCGGCCCCACTCGGTCCGCACTGGAGGGACGGCGAGCACCCGCCGGAGCGGCACCCCTCCTATCCCCGGCGTGGTACTGAGGCCCCGCGCCGCCCACCAGGCGAGGACGAACGCGCTCAAGGCAATGGCGAAGACCGCCACGAAGCCCGTCTGGCCGCCGAGGCGCCCGATCACGACACCGGCGCTGAGCGGCATGACGAAGTTGAGCACGCTCGTTATGGCGAAATTGAAGCCGTAGTAGCGGCCCCGTCCCTCAGGCGAAAGGACATCGTAAGTCAGCGTGTTGGCCCCGAGCCAGTAGGTGCCCGCCGCCATGCCACCGACCAGCCCGAGCTCGAGCGCGAGAGCGCCGGCCTGCCCACCGAGGACTATGAGCAGAAGGTAGAACAGGGCATTGAGGCCGAGGCCGGCCCGGAACAGCCTCCTCGGCGAGGTCTCGGGGAACCACCTCGCCATGGCGAGGAACCCGAGCGTGAGCCCGGTGTAGTTGCCGAGCGAGTAGAGCGCCATTTTGGTGACCGAGCCGCTCGTCACATAAAAGAAAAGCGAGACGAACACGCTCGACGCGGCAAAGCCCGCGTTGACGAGGCCGCCGCTCGCCAAGAGCCTCTTGCAGGGGGCCTCAAGCACGTCACGGGCAACCCCGCCGCTCGGCCGCGACATCCTCACGATCTTCCTTTCCTTCCTTAGCGTTTCCAGGGTAACCGACGCAGGTGAGGCTCGACGGGGACGATCTTGGGGAGCCCTGGCCAGCCGGGACCCCTAAAGTCCCGGCCCGGGCCGGCAGTCCTGGCGCGAGGCGCAAGGGTGCCGGGCGGCCGGATGCCTCCGAACGGCTACGAAGCCAGGCCGTGGGCCCGGAGGAACACCCTTTGCTCTTCGTGCATGTCCTCGGGCAGGCGTGTGAACCAGGCCACAGGGCCGCGCCTAGCTCGGGCGTCCACCGCACTCGATGCTGACAGCTCCGCCTGGAAGGCGATGCCGACGGGCCAGTCGCCGAGGGCCAGGTGGCTCGGGTACTCGATGTAACCGATCAGGCTCCCTACAGCCACTTCGAGCCCGAGCTCGTCTCGCGGCACGCGCCGCACGGCTTCAGTCAGCGCTTCGCCGAAGCGCACGGTGCCGCCAGGGATGTGCCAGAGGCCCTGGCAGGGGCCACGCTCGCGCCGGCTCAACAAGACGCCCTCCCGGTCCGGCGCAGTTATGACGACCTCCACGGTGAGCCGAGGCACCTTCGAGAAAATGGCCTCGTACTCAGCCTGAGGAAGTGGGCCCCGTGGCACCGGTTGGTCAGGCCCTCGCTTCGACTGCTTTGAGGAGGTACTCGGAGATGTCCCGGAAGGTCATGGTGCCGTTGGCGGCTTTTCGCAGGTTGACGAGGCAGATGGGGCACATGGTGACACACTCGGCCTGTAGCCCGTTCGCCGCCTCGCGCAGTTGCCCGACGCGCTGGGCGGCGACGGCCGCGGCCTTTTCGGGGTAGAGCGCCTCGGCCGGCCCGCCGCAGCACCACGTCATCGTGCGAGAGTTCGCCGGTTCATGGACCTGGAGCCCGGCCGCGGCAAGGAGCTGGCGGGGTGGTTCGACCACGTCCTCGTACCTGGCGTAGACGCAAGAGTCGTGGACGACGACATTGCCGGCGAGTGGTGCCTCGACCGGCAGGGCGCGCTCGGCCAGGACCTCCAAGTAGCTCCGCACCGAGAGGTCGTAGCCCTCAACGAACTTCGGGAAGACGCTCCGGAGCATGGTCGTTGTGTGGGGGTCGATCGTGATCACCTCGCGCACGCCGTACTTATAGAAGATCCCGGCGACGCGCTTGGCGTGCAGAGCGACGACGTCGTCGGCACCCAGGTCGTGCGCCAGTGCGCCCGCGTAGAGGTCGTCCTCGTACAGGTAGCCGAACTCGACACCCGCCCGCAGGAGGAGCTGTGCGACGTTGGCCGGGACGCGCTCGTATTCTGAGCGCTCCTCGGCCGTGGGCCGTGCGACTAGTGGCATGCCGTTCACCAGGCGGTTGAACCGGCGCGCCAAGGGGACCAAGCCGGCGAGCCGAGAGCT
>DAHWQF010000653.1 GCA_027334785.1 Acidimicrobiaceae bacterium | reverse complement strand
GCCGGCCGACGAAACCCCCAGGGTGGGCTCGCGCCTCGAAGGTGCTCACGCCACATTCTGGCACCTCCTGTGCCGACCGACCCCGCCTGCTCAGGTGCCTGCCTTGCCCGGCACCTGAGGACGCAGGGGCCACTCGGGCAGCGACCCTCGCCGCCTGCCTTCGGCCGCCCGGTGGCCTTGGCGGATCAGATCAGACCCTGATATTGCAGCGTGCTTGGGATTGACCAGCTGAAAGACGCGACAGGAGCCCCTCTACCTGCGAGAATGCGGGTTGTCAGAAGCCGCATGGTCGCAAGAGAGGAGCACCTGTCGGGTGAATGGTAGCTCGCTGGTCTTCGAGCTCGATGATGTGGTCGTGAGCCGGGCGGAGCGGTCGGTGGCGCATCCGGTGGTGGAGGCGTCGGAGGACTCGGTGACCGGGGTGGCGGGCGTGGCGCTGTGGGGTGAGCTGCTGGATCGCCTCGGCCTCGTCGGTGAGGCCGACCGCCGGCAGCTGCGCCCGATCGGCCCGGGTGGATACAGCGGCGGGGAGTGCTACCGGGCCGTGGTCGAGACCCAGCTCGCCGGAGGTGACTTCCTCTCGGATGTCTCGTTGCTGGCCGACGAGGCGACGAGACGGTTGCGTGGTACCCATGCGCTGCCGAGCCACACGACGCTGTTCCGATTCTTGGCCGGGGCCGACTTGGGGCGGGCGCAGAAGGCCGCGGCGGTGAACCGGGCGATGCTGCGACGGGCCTGGGCGATGGGGGCTGCGCCTGCTCCGGGGATCTTGACCATCGACCCCGACGCCACCTGGATGGAGACCTCGGGGCGCAAGAAGGAGGGTGCTGCGTTCTCCTACTCCCACGAGGTCGGCCTCTCGCCGATGGTCGGGGTCTGCGGCGAGAGCCGAGACGTGCTCGGGCTGCGAGCCCGGGGGGGCAACGCGAATCCCGGCCGGGCGATGGGCAGCTTCGTCGACGAGTGCGTGAGCGCCGTGCCCGTCGAGGTCCGGGGCCGCTACCAGTTGTGGTTGCGGGTCGACTCCGCCGGCTACGAGGCCGAGGTCATCGAAGCGGCAGAGCGCCACAACATGGTCTTCACCGTCACGGCCAAGTTGACCGCCAGGGTGGCCGCGGCCATCGGGGCCCTCGCCTCCGACCCTGGGAGACCTGGGTCCCGGCGCTCGGAGCAGAGGAGAAGAAGGGATCCGAGGTCGCCGAAGCCGGCTTCAGCTTCGCCGGGCGGGACCTGCGCATGGTCGTGCGCCGCCAGCGCACGAGCGCCGGCGAGCAGCTGAGCTTCGACGACCTCGACGGGTGGCGCTTCCATGCGATCATCACCAACATCCAGACCCCCCTGCGCAGCGCCGCAGACGTCGAGCACCACCACCGTCTCCGCGGCGGCGGCCCAGAAGAAGCGATCCGCCAGCTGAAGGGCGACTTCGGTCTCTGCCATGCCCCGCTGCAGTGCTTCTTCGGCAACTGGCTGTGGTGGCATGCGGCCGCCCTCGCCTACAACGTGGCCCGCTGGCTCGAGGCTCCTCGCCCTGCCCGAGTCCTTCGCGACCTGCCGGGGCAAGCGGCTTCGCCTCGCGTTCTTGAACGTGGCCGCCAGAGTCGTCTCCCACGGCCGGCGCCTCGTGCTGCGCCTGCCCCGCGCCTATGCCTGGGCCGAGAGCTTCATCGAGGCGCTCGAGGCCCTGCGAAGGTTGCCAACCTTCGCCTGAGCGAGCCGGGAAGACCACTTCAGTCGACCAGGACTGGACCTGGCGCGCCCCGGAGCGGCCCGAAGCCGAACAAGCACGGCCCTCTCGGTGCCTCTCGCCGCCCCGCAGCGCCCACGCCCGGCCCCAAGTGGCCCGCACGCCACCGACGCCCCATCATTGGCGCCAGATCATGGCCCGAACCGGGCTAGCGGAGCCGGGCTGCAATATCAGGGTCTGAGCACCCGCAGGTCCGAGACGCACTCGCCGCCGGCGGCCAACATCACTGCCAGATCGACCAGCACCCCCCCGGGGCATGGCGGCGCGCCCGACCCGACCCCGAAGCGAACGCGCGGCTCAGATCCCCGGCCAGGCCCGAGCGCTCGGCGATGTCCGCCAACAGCCGGGCCCCGGCATGGCTCACCACCCCACGCCCAGCGCCCACCCGCAGCGCCGGGCGGCGCCGGCCACGCTTGACCTGCCGGCTGAGGCGGACCCGGCTAGCCCGTATCGGAGTGCTTGGCCGCTCAGTTGGGGCTTC
>DAHWQF010000652.1:668-2227 GCA_027334785.1 Acidimicrobiaceae bacterium | reverse complement strand
TACAAGCCAAACATGCGCGCCGGCGTGGTCGAATTGACCTCGACCCAGCGCGGTAGGGACAGTTCGCCGGCAACCACTCCCTGGTAGGTGAGGTCGAGGCGGTGCTCGACCCCCGGCAGCCCGTTTGGGATCTTGGAGAAATCGTCGCGCCCCAACTCCTTTTGCTCCTTGAAGCAAAACGGGCAGTGGTCCGTCGACACGACGGACAAGTCGTTGGTGCGCAGGCCGCGCCACAGGTTGGCTTGATGGTCCTTGGCCCGCAGCGGCGGCGAACAGACGTACTTGGCTCCCTCGAAGCCCTCGCGGGCCAGGTCGTCGGAGGAAAGGAAGAGGTACTGCGGGCAGGTTTCGGCGAAGGCATTTTGGCCCGCGGCGCGCGCTTCGGCGACCGCGTCCAGGGCGGCGGTGGTGGACAAGTGCACTATGTAAACGGGAGATCCCGCCACTCGAGCGAGCGCAATGGCACGCGCGGTGGCCTCGGCCTCGAGCTCGTCCGGCCGGGTGGTCCCATGGAAGCGGGGAGCCGTCTCGCCCCGGGCCAGGGCCTGACCGACCAAGACGTCGATGGCGATCCCGTTTTCGGCGTGCATCATTATGGTGGCGCCGCAGCCGCGTGCCTCTTGCATGGCCCTGAATATCTCACCGTCGGTCGAGTAAAAAACCCCCGGGTAGGCCATGAAAAGCTTGAAGCTGGTGACCCCCTCGTCCACGAGGACGCCCATCTCCTTCATCGTCTGGTCGTTGACGTCAGAGAGGATCATGTGGAAGCCGTAGTCCACGGCGCAGTTGCCCTCTGCCCTTTTGTGCCAGGCGTCGAGGCCCTGGCGGAGCGCCTGGCCTTTCTTCTGGACGGCGAAGTCCACGATCGTCGTGGTCCCGCCCCAGGCAGCCGCCCGGGTGCCGGTCTCGAAGGTGTCGGACGCCTGCGTCCCCCCAAAGGGCATCTCCATGTGGGTATGCACGTCGACTGCTCCAGGCACCACGAGCTTCCCCGCGGCGTCGATGCGTCGCGCTCCTTCTGCGAAGCCCGCCGCCGCCTCCGACCCGGGCGCCACGAGGGCGACAATGCGCTCGTTCTCCACGAGCACCTCGGCGGCTTGGGTACCGGTCGCGCTGACGACGGTGCCGCCAGAGATCAAAGTGCGCACAAGTTGGGTCCTTTCAAGGCTCGACGGGGTCTGTGGACCGTGCTCCCAGGCCGATTCGCCTGTGCAAGCCCGAGCGAAAACACCTCGGTCACCACCGAGGCCCGATGTTACTCTTCTCCAAGCTGGCGTACCGATGGGCGACCTCGGCCCGCAGTCCCCTCCGTTCGGCCGGCTCGCAAAACGCGCTTTCCACCGCGTCGAGCGACAGCCGCAAGAGGTCGGGCCACCCCCAGCCAAAGGCCTCCGCGCAGGCGGCCAGCTCTGAGGAGAGGCTCACCCCGCTCATCAGGCGGTTGTCGGTGTTCAGGGTGACCACGAACCCGAGGCGGTAAAGCAGCCCCACCGGGTGCTCGGAGATACTGCCAGCGGCACCGGTCTGCACGTTGGAAGTGGGGCAGATCTCGAGAGGGA
>DAHWQF010000652.1:0-659 GCA_027334785.1 Acidimicrobiaceae bacterium | reverse complement strand
ACAGCCCCACCGGGTGCTCGGAGATACTGCCAGCGGCACCGGTCTGCACGTTGGAAGTGGGGCAGATCTCGAGAGGGACCCGCTGGGTGCGGACATAGCTGGCGAGGGGCCCGAGGTGTGCGCCACTGCCGGCGCCCCCGCCCTCGATGTCGTCGGCGATGCTCACGCCGTGGCCGACCCGTTCTACGTGGCAGAGGTACAGCACCTCGGCCACCGACTCGGGGCCGGCAGCCTCGCCGGCGTGCGCGGTGACGTGGAGCCCGCCTCGCCGGGCGTGCTCGAACGCCTCGCGGTGGGCCGAGGCGGCGTGGCCCCGCTCGGGCCCGGTGAGGTCGAAGCCGACCACGCCAGCCCGCCGGAAGGCGAGCGCCGTCTTCGCCACTTCCAACGAGCGGGCACGGTCGCGGAGCGCGCTCAGGATCAACCGGGCCAAAAAGGGCCGTCTGCGTTGGGAGGCCCCGGCCACGGCGGCCGGCCCCCGCCCCTCGTCGCCTGCCCCGGCGAGGGCGGCGGCTGCCGCGCCCTCGTCCGGCCGGGCCGAGCAGGTCCAGGCGGGCATCCAGCTGGCGGATCACCGTCTCGGGCAGCGCCTTGCCCAGCTCCTCCTCGTTGGGATCCTCCCGCAGCCGGTGACGGACCGCGGGGCGGAACGGGTCCGG
>DAHWQF010000651.1 GCA_027334785.1 Acidimicrobiaceae bacterium | reverse complement strand
CGTCGGCTAGGAGCTCTTGGGCATGAGCGGCGTAGTACCTGAAGCCCCGGGCGCATTTGGCTGCCTCGGCTCGGGCCGCTTTCAGAGTCTTGCCCATTTCAGTGGACATGATGGTGGCTATATTTTCTTGCTCGTTATCAAGCAGCTCTGCCGCATGGTTCATCCAGGCCGCCCGCTCCGCAAAGCCGGTGAGCCGGAGGGCCTTGAACGTAGCGCTGGCACGTGACAGCCGGGACTCGAGCTCTTGGTCTGAGATCTCCTCGAAGCGCTTTAGTACTTCGCCCGTCGCCGGGTTGATCGTTGCGATCGCCATATGGTCCCCTCACTTTTCAACTCACATCAGCCTAGCGGTGGTGGCGCCAGCGTCCTGCGGGCCCCGCTAGCGCCGTCCCGCTGGCCCAGGTCAGCCCTGGAGTGAATAGGGGGGCTGGACGCGCAGCACGGGCACGCCTAGGCCGGCGTCGGCTACCGCGGCGTCGAGGCCGGGAAGGTCGTCCACCATGAGCACGACCTTTTCACCCCGCTCGGCCAGGGCACGCAGGTGGTGGACCTTGAACTCGTGCTGGTTAGCGGGGATCCCGTCGACCCCCCCCAGGATCAGTTCGTCGAAGGGGACCCGGTGGCGCTCGAGCCACTGGGTGGTGAGCTCACGGGCGGCCTCGTCGCGCCGGGAGAGGACCACGATGCGGTGGTCGGCCGAGAGCATGCGCACGAGGTGGCAGGTCCCCTCGATGGGGTCGTCGGCCTCGCAGGCGAGCGAGTAGGCGACCCAATCGGTGTCGTCGCGCTGGTCGCCCGGGAGGACCATGTGGTGGCGCTGGCGGGTGTCCGCCAGGGTCGAGTCGAGGTCCACGCACACCGTGGGGCGCGGCGCCACCGGGGGGGAGTGGCCGGGGGCGGCCGGCGAGGGCCTCGGCGGTTTCTCGAGGCCTACCCGGTAGTGCCGGCCGTACTCGGGCAGGGCCCGCCGGGTGCCCGGGGCAGGGGTGAGCCGGTAGGGCTCAAGCGTGTGGACCGGGTAGACGGTCGCCGGCGAGACCATCTCGACGACCTGGTCGATATCGGCGGGGGTGACGTGGCCGGTGGTGCCGACCGAGTACCACGGTACGTGGAGGTGCCTGAGCCACGCCTGCAGAAGGTCCCAGCCAGGCTGGTGGAACGGCCCGAGCGGCTCGCCATTGGCATGGACGAACACAGAGCCGGGGCCGAGCGGCAACTCGAGGAGCCGGTCGAGCTCGGCCACGGCAACCTGGACCGCGAAGCTCTCGGGCGACGAAGCGGCGTCGGCCATCGCCTCGTCGTCGAGCACCCGCACGTCCTGAAGGCCGTAGGCGCGGAGGAACTTGGCGAGCGGTGCCGGCCAGAGCACCTGTCGCCCGTGGCGCGCTGCTATGTCGGTGAAGGCCTGGATGCGTTCGGTGTCGCGGGAATAGAGGGTCTGGAGCAACAGGCCGGGGGTCGCCGCGAGCACTCTGTCGTACGCTTCGTCCACGGAGGCCTCGCTGGACGGCACGTGGGCCGGGTCGCCCGATAGCGAGGTCCCCTCGATCACGAGGGCCGCGGCACCGGCGGCGCGAGAGGCGAATCGCATGGTCCGCTCGGGGTGGCGCCCGTGCAGGCGTATGTCGCCGCTGTAGGCCACGACGCCCTCGTCGGTGCGGACCAGGTAGCCCGAAGCACCGGGCACGTCGTGGTCGACCGTGACCCGCTCGACTTGGAGCGGCCCCACCTCGACCACCTCGTCTTCTGCCATGGGCAGCAGCCTGGGCGCCCCGCCTTCCAAGCCGAGCCCCGCCAACTCCAGCGCCTCGACCATACGGGCACTCTCGGGTGCGGCATAGATGGGCACCCCTGGGTCGACCCAGCCCACCAGGCCCATGTGGTCGATGTGGCAGTGGCTGATAAAGAGGGCCGTACGCCCGTCTGCGCCGCCTTCGAGGCCGAGGCCCTCCAGGGCGCTGGCGCGATAGAGGCGGGGGATGCGGGGTGCCTCGCCCAGACGGAGGCGGGTGGCCAGTTCTGTCCCCGGCCGGAGCCGGAGCGAAGGCTGGAGGAGCTGGTGCTGGTCGGGGATCGACAGGCCGAGGTCCAGCAACACGCGCCAGCCGTCCTGCTCGACGAGGACCTTGGTGGAGCCGATCTTGCCGACCCCGCCGTAAAACGAAAGCAATGCCATGTCAGCTGTGCTCCTTTCCTCCCAAGGGCGCCGGTGCTCGCCGCTTGGCCGGGCG
>DAHWQF010000650.1 GCA_027334785.1 Acidimicrobiaceae bacterium | reverse complement strand
GGCGCAGTCGGAGGCGGCGACGGGGGAAAGGTTGGCGCGCTACTGGGTGCACACCGGGATGGCCTGCTACGAGGGGACCAAGATGTCGAAGTCCCTCGGCAACTTGGTGTTCGTGCACGACTTGTTGAAGAACTGGGAACCCGCTGCGGTCCGCCTCGCCCTGCTCGCCCACCGCTACCGGGAGGACTGGTGCTGGGAGGAGGACCTGGTCGCCGAGGCGGCGGAGCGGCTGGCCCGCTGGCGTACCAGCGCAGCGAGGCGAGGAGGGGGGGGCGCCGGCCTTATGACGGAGGTGCGGGCGGCCCTCGACGACGACCTCGACACCCCGAGGGCGCTCGCTGCTGTCGACGCGGTGGCCGAGGCCGGCGGTGGCGCGGCGGTAGCGGGCGCAGCTGCGCTCCTCGGCGTCGCCCTCTAGGCGGGCCAGCACGTTCTTGCCGCGGCGCCTGGCGGGGCGGCTCCACTTATCATTGGCCAGATGCCCGACATTTCCGTGACGCTTCCTGACGGTTCATCGCGCCAGCTCCCGGCGGGGGCGACAGGCGCCGACCTGGCCGCTTCGATCGGGCGGCGCCTGGCGCGCGACGCGGTCGCCGTCGTCGTGGACGGGTCCCCCCGCGACTTGTCGGCCCCCCTGCCAGACGGCGCCTCGGTCGAGGTCGTGACGGCTGGCACGCCGCCCGGGCGGGAAGTGCTCCGCCACTCCACCTCCCACGTGATGGCCCAGGCGGTCACTCGGCTCTGGCCGGGGGCGCGTTATGCCATCGGCCCGGCGGTCGAGGACGGCTTCTACTACGACTTCGAACTGCCGGACGGAGCGCACTTTTCGGACGACGACCTCCCCCGCATAGAGGCGGCGATGCGGGAGATCATAAAAGAGGACCAGCGCTTCGTGCGCGAGGAGCACTCACCCGAAGAGGGCACCGAGATCTTCTCGGACCAGCCCTATAAGCGCGAGATCATCGAGGACGGGGGCGAGGGCGTCGTCAGCACCTACCGCAACGTCGGGGCGAGCGGGGAGGACGGCTGGGTCGACCTCTGCCGCGGGCCCCACGTGCCCTCCACGGGCCGCCTCGGCCACTTCAAGCTGACCAAGCTGGCCGCCGCCTACTGGCGGGGCGACGAGCACCGCCAGCAGCTCCAGCGCGTCTACGGGACGGCCTGGGAGTCGGCGGCGGCGCTCCAAGAGCACATGGAGCGCCTGGCCGAGGCCGAGCGCCGTGACCACCGCCGGCTCGGGGCGGAGCTGGACTTGTTCCATTTCCCACCCGAGATCGGCAGCGGGCTCCCGGTGTTCCATCCGAAGGGCGCCATGACCCGCAAGGTCATGGAGGACTACTCGCGGGCCGAGCACGAGGCCAACGGGTACGACTTCGTCTACACGCCGCACATCGCCAAGTCCACGCTCTTCGAGGTCTCCGGTCACCTCGGCTTCTACAAAGACAACATGTACCCCCCCATGGAACTGGAGGGCGCCCGTTATTACCCGAAGCCGATGAACTGCCCCATGCACATCCTCGTCTACAAGTCCCGCCAGCGCAGCTACAAGGAGCTGCCGCTAAGGCTCTTCGAGCTCGGGACGGTGTACCGCTTCGAGCGCTCGGGCGTGCTGAACGGCCTGCTCAGGGTGCGGGGCATGACCCAGGACGACAGCCACATCTTCTGCGCCCGGGAACAGCTCGAGGCCGAGCTAGAAAGCCTTCTTGCCTTCGTGCTGAAGGTCCTCCGGCGTTTCGGGCTCTCGGAGTTCGAAGCCGAGCTTTCCACCCGGCCCGAGAAGTTCATAGGCGCGGTCGAGGAATGGGACCGGGCCGAGGGAGCGCTGCGCGCATCGATGGAGGCGGCCGGCATCGGCTACAAAGTGGCCGAAGGCGAGGGCGCCTTCTACGCCCCGAAGATCGATGTGCACGTGCGCGATGCCATCGGGCGCCGTTGGCAGGTCTCGACCATCCAGGTGGACTTCCAAAACCCCCAGCGCTTCGACATGGAGTACGTGGGGGCCGACAACACTAGGCACAGGCCGTTCATGGTCCACCGGGCGCTCTTCGGCTCGGTCGAACGCTTCTTTGCCATCCTGCTCGAGCACTACGCCGGCGCCCTCCCCACCTGGCTCGCCCCGGTCCAGGCGGCGGTGCTGCCGGTGAGCGACGCGCACGAGGGCTACGCCGGCCAGGTGGCGGCAAGGCTCCGGGCCGAGGGTTTCCGAGCCGAGGCCGGCGTGGCCGACGAGACG
>DAHWQF010000064.1 GCA_027334785.1 Acidimicrobiaceae bacterium | reverse complement strand
ATTGGCGCTGGCGTTTCGAGAACGGCCCACTTCGGAATGGCTCTCGGTGCTGAAGGCGGCTGGCGTGCCCTGCGGCCCGGTGAACGACGTTGGCCAGGCACTGTCTGACCCCTTGGTCGCCGAACGCCGGATGGTCGTCGAGACCGAGCACCCGACCCTTGGCTCTGTACGCCAACTGGGAGGCGTCGTGCGCGTAGGCCCATACGAGCCCAGCACGCGGCGAGCGCCATTGCTTGGGGAGCACACTAACGAGGTCCTCCGGGAGGTACTGGGAGCCGAGGAGCAACGCATTGCAGAACTCGCCCGTGAGGGCGCATTTGGAAATGACCACCCCATTTCGGGGCCGCAACGAGAGGAGTACTCAGCCTGATGGCAAAATTGCGCATGAACCAGGCGATCGCCCTGGCCTTGGCCGAGGAGATGGAGCGTGACGACCATGTAATCGTCCTCGGCGAGGACATCGCTGAGGCCGAGGGGTCTTTCAAGACCTCGGAGGGCCTGCTAAAGAGGTTCGGGCCCAACCGCGTACGCGACACCCCCATATCGGAGATGGGGTTCATGGGGTTATCGGTGGGCGCTGCGGCGACCGGGCTGCGGCCGGTCGTCGAGATCATGTTCATCGAGTTCTTAGGTGTCGCCCTCGACCAGCTCGCGACGGAGGCGGCGCTCATGCATTTCCTGTCTGGCCGGAAGCTCACGGTGCCCTTGACCGTACGCGCTTCGGTCGGGTCGGGGCTTGGTTTTGGTTGCCAGCACTCTCAGACCCTCGAGCGCTGGCTCCTCGGGGCCCCGGGCCTCAAGGTGGCGGTGGCCTCGGGCGCCCGGTCGGCCTACGGGCTGACCAAGGCGGCAGTCCGCGACGACGACCCAGTGGTCGTCCTCGAGCCGAGGCCCCTCTATGGGCGGCGGGAGGACTTCGAGCCGGGCGAGGACGCCGTCATCTCCCTCGGGACGGGCGAGCTGTTGGCGCAGGGGACCGATGTGACAATAGTGGCCTTGGGCCAGACGGTTGCCACGGCACTGGCCGGCGCTGAAGAGGCCGGTTGGTCTGCCGACGTAATAGACCTGCGCACGGTGCAGCCATGGGACCGGGAGCTTGTACGGGCTTCGGTGGCAAAGACCGGCCGGTTGGTAACGGTCGAGGAAAACCAGTTCACGGCGGGCTGGGGGTCGGACGTCGTCTCGGACGTGGCCGCCAACTGCCACGGGGATCTCAGCGCCCCGCCCCTACGGCTAACCGCGCCGGACGTACCGGTGCCTTACGGTACGGCTCTCGAGCAGCGGTACCTGCCCTCGGCAGAGTACTTGGCGGACCAAGTGGGGTTGTTACTGAAGACGGGCACGTGCCCACGACCATGGTGGGAGGGACAGTGATGAGCGTGACAGCGCCACAATTGCAGAGCCCGCGAGAGCGTCGTGCTTCGCTCCAAGCGAGCCGGTCCGAACGTTATGCGCGGATGGTGGAGATCAGGTTGATGGAAGAGCGGGTCTTGGCGCTCTTCGGAGAGGGGCTCATCCCAGGTACTACGCACACCTCCCAGGGCCAAGAGGCCGTATGCGTCGGGATCGCTGCAGCCACAAGGCCGACCGACACCGTGGCCTGCACCTACCGAGGCCACGGCATGGCCCTTTCCCTCGGGGTAACGCGCGAGGCCGTGCTGGGCGAGATACTCGGCCGCCAGATAGGTTGCATGGGTGGCCTGGGTGGGTCGATGCACCTGAGCGACCCGAGGGTCGGCCTCCTACCGACCTTTGCCATTGTCGGCGCCGGTATCCCGATAGGGGCAGGGGCTGCTCTGACGGCGCAAGTCCTCGGCAACGACGACGTGGCTGTTTCGGTGTTCGGGGACGGCGCTAGCAACATCGGCGCTTTCCACGAGGGCCTCAACCTGGCCTCCATCTGGAAGTTGCCGGTGGTGTTCGTGTGCGAGAACAACCAGTACGGCGAGTACACGCGTATCGACAGGACCACCCCGGTGGCCGATATCGCCGTCCGGGCTGCCAGCTACGGCATCCCCGGCGAAGTGGTGGACGGCCAGGACATTGACGCCGTAGAGGAGACCGTCGGGCGCGTCGTAGCCCGTGCCCGACGAGGTGACGGCCCAACTCTGGTTGAGGCCAAGACCTACCGCTATGCGGGCCATTCGCGCTCCGACAAAGCCACGTACCGGCCGGCGGGCGAACTCGACCAGTGGCTTGAGCGCGACCCCATTACCCTCTTTGGCGAAAAGCTCGTCGCTGAGGGGGCTCTCGACCGCGCACGGCTGGAGGAGATCAAGGCCCAAGCCGCGAGCGACCTTGAGCGCACTCTCGAGGTCGTCCTGGCCAGCCCACCCCCGACCGAGCAACAGATGATGGCACCACCTACCGCGACGGGGAGGTAGATGTATGCGTGTCCACGTCAAACTGCCCAAACTCGGCGACACTACCCAAGTCGCCCTCATCACGGAGTGGCTGTGCACAGAGGGCTCCGAGGTCGAGGTTGGCACTCCTTTGGTCGCCGTCGAGACAGACAAGATAACCACTGAAGTGCCATCACCGGTTAGCGGACGGCTGGTCGAGCAACTGGTGGCGCCCCAGGACGAGGTCGAGGTGGGGACCGCAATTTGCGTCGTCGAACAGTAGCCGCGGTGATCGCGATAATGAGAGGAACGATATGAAGATACGTCGGGTGACCCCTTGGAACGTGGCCTACCCCGAGCCGAACGACTCGGGCAACACTCGTTGCCTGACGTTCTGCTCGATCGAGGCCGAGGACGGCACGACGGGCTGGGGTGAGGCCATCACCCAGTTCCCCGAGTCCAGTCGTGCCACGGCCCACATGGTGGAGGCAATGGGGGAAGCCATCCTCGGCGCCGACCCCATGGAGAACATCGCGCTCTGGCGCAAGCTCCACCAGCAATCGTGGTGGTACGGGTACGAGGGCGGCCCGGCAAACTTTGCCATCAGCGCCATAGACATCGCGTTGTGGGACCTAAAGGGCAAGTTGTTGGGGCAACCCGTCATCAACCTGATAGGCGGGGCCTACCGCGATCGCCTCCCGGTCATCGCGAGCACCCACGCCTTCGACGAGTCCATTGAGGAAGAGGCCGAAAAGCATGGCCGGTACGTGCGGGAGCAAAAGTACCGCGGCGTGAAGGTCGGGATGGGCAAGCGCGGTAAGGCGCGGCTCGGCTACGACATCGAACGTGACATCGCCTTTGTCCGGATGCTCCGCGAGGCCATCGGCCCCGAGGCTCTGTTGATAATGGACCGGGGACAGTCGCTCGTCTGGACCCGGGCTGAGGCCATAAGGCGCACAAACAGCTTCGAGGAGCACGGGCTGTACTGGATCGAGGAGCCGATGGAGCCCACCGACACGGAGGGCTTCCTCAGCCTCCGTAACCACGTGAAGTGCATGATCGGGACAGGCGAGAGGGAATGGACGGCCAGGGGCTTCGCCCGGGTGATCGAGAGCGGGGTTGTCGACGTCGTCGGGTGCGACCCGGGCCGCGCCGGCGGGATCACGGGTTCCCTCAAGGTCATCGAACTGGTCGAAAAGGCCGATATCTGGTTCAATGCCCACGCCTGGAGCAGCGCCGTCGTAACCGCGGCCAGCCTCGCCCTCTCGGCATCCACACCTCGTTGCCTGTTGTTCGAGATGAAGCCTATCGAGAACCCCATGCAGCACGAACTCACGGCGGAGCCGTTCGGCCAGCAAGACGGATGGGTAAACGTGCCCCGGCGGCCTGGCCTTGGGGTAGAGGTTGATGAACAGGTCTTGCAGAAGTACCGCTTGGACTAGGTTGTCCCATGATCCCCGAGGGCTTGCCCCCGCCTAGGAGCGTCGGCCGGTGGTGTGCCACATTCCTCGCGGGTAACCGCGGTCGGCCGTGATCAAGATCAAAGAGGTCGCCCAGCTTGCTCGGGTCGCCCCGTCCTCGGTATCTCGCGTCCTGAACGACCACCCCGACGTAAGCCCAGAGATGAAAGAACGCGTTCTGCGGGCTGCAGAACAGCTTGGCTATCAGCCCAATTTCCTTGCCCAGAGCCTGCGCACCGGGGCGACGCGTACGGTCGGGTTCGTGGTAAGGGATATATCTATCCCGATGTTCGGTGGGATCGTGAAGGGCGCGGAGCAAGAGCTCGAGAGCTACGGGTACTCGGTACTGCTGACCAACTCCCTGCAGAATTCTGCCCTGGAAGCCAAGCACATTAGCGTCCTTTGCCAGCGACGTGTCGATGGGCTCATACTTTCGTTGCAGTCAGAAGCAAGTGCCGAGACATTCAAGGCGCTCGACAATGTCCAGGTGCCGGTCGTGTTGCTCGACCGTGAGCTCATCGGCTTGCCTGCAGACGCCGTACTTTTCGACCATGCGTCCGGGGTCCAAGAAGCGGTTGCAGATCTGGTCGATCTGGGTCACCGTCGGATTGGCCTGCTGGTGGGCTCATCACGCACGCGCGCCTCGCGTGACCGCATCCGGGGCTTCATGGCGGCATGCGAGGGTGCCGGTACCTCGGCCAACTGGGACTCGATCGTCGAACTGCCAACCGCTACGCTCGAGGTAGTAGGCCAGGCGACGGCCTCGCTGCTTGGCCAGGCGGTGACGGCCATTGTGGCAGGTGACGCCCAGATCGGCACCGCACTGCTGGGTGCAATGAAGGAACGCAAAGTGCAGCCAGGGCGGGACGTCTCGCTCGTCATCTGCGATGATCTGGAACTGTTCCGCTTGGTGGACCCAGCGGTGAGCGTGGTGTACAGGGATGCGGAGCAGATGGGCGCCGTAGCGGCGCGTATCCTAATGAAACGGCTGTCGGGCGGGGTGGCCGGGCCGATAAGGGAAATATTGCGAACCAATTACGTTGCCCGCGGGTCGACGATGCCCCCTCCCGAAACCTCGGTGTTACCACAAGGGAGGGCATTGCGTGCCGTAACGGGCAGCAGTGGAAAAAGGAGCTGATGATGGACTTCCTCGTGCAGATCAATGTCCGCCTCCCACCTGATACGCCCCCCGAGCGACGGGAGGAACTCGTCGCTGCCGAGGCCGTTCGCGCCCGAGAGCTGGCGGCGAAAGGGGCTATTTTTAGGCTCTGGCGCATGCCTGGCCGCTGGTCCAATGTTGGTATCTGGAGGGCTGCAGATGCCACTGAGCTGCACGATGCCATCAGTTCCCTCCCGCTGTACCCGTGGCTCGATGTCGAGGTAACCCCCCTGGCCCGCCACCCCAACGACCCCGGCCCGCTTTGAGACATGACACCATGCTCACTTGGGGGAGCGGCTAGCTCGAGCGTGCTTGGCCTCGACCCTTGAGGGGCCGCCCTAAGCGTTGAGGACTTGACTTTGCCCGGATCAAGCGCTTGACTTACGGCTGTGGAATGGTCGTTGCTGGCCGAGGGGCTCGGCTGGGCCGAGGGACCTGCTAGAGGGGGGCCAACGTGGCGGGGGCCGGTCGGGTGAGCGGCCAGGGCGAAGCGAACTACCGGTTCGAGGGAAGTGCCTTTCGGTCGAAAGGGCAACGGTATGACACCTGAAGTTGAGTCGGAGGTCCCAAAGGGGTATGTCGACAAGCTCTTCGACATGCGGGGGAGAGTGGCGGTTGTGACCGGCGGTGGTAGCGGCCTTGGGGCAGCGATATCGGTGGGCTTCGCTCAAGCCGGTGCGAGAGTGGTGGTGGCTGACATCAACGACGACGGGGCGACGCACACCGTCAAGGTGATCGAATCAGAAGGGGGCGATGCCAGCGCTATCCACCTCGACGTCGTTAACAGCGCCGAGGTGGAGGCTGCCGCGAACAATGTCTTTCGCGACTTTGGCTCGGTAGACGTACTCGTGAACAGTGCTGGCTCTGCTTTCCGTAGCCCCGCTGAAGAGTTCCCCGAAGACAAGTTCGATTTCATCCTGAAACTCAACCTTAAGGGCACCTATCTCTGTTGCCAGTCCTTCGGGCGAAAGATGCTCGCGCAAGGCAAGGGGAGCATCATCAACATGGCCTCTATAGGCTCTTTTGTGGCCTACCCCTGGTCCAGCGCTTACCTGGCCTCAAAGGGTGGGGTCCTGCAGGTAACCCGGGGGCTGGCCCTCGAATGGCGCGACAGAGGTGTCCGCGTGAACGGCATCGGCCCGACGCTGATGGAATCGCCGTTGACTCGTCGGGGAGCGGAGCGCAGTTCGGTCACGGCCGATTTCATCACTGCCCGCATGCTACGGCCGCGCCTTGGGCGCGCGCGCGACTTGATAGGGGCCGCGATATTCCTCGCGAGCGACGCGTCAGCATTGGTCACCGGCCACATATTGATGTGCGACGATGGCTACTTGGTTGCGTAGAGGGCGGCGCGCAGGAGGCATGGGGACGGGTTTGACCTCGAAAGACGGAGGGGGTTTTGGGTGACCGACAACATTGCAAAGGTACGTGCGGTAACGGTCCGGCACATGCTGAGTACTCCCATCCTTTACGGAGAATGGGTCATGCGCCACAGGGAGTTTGCCCTTGTGCGTATCGACGCGGAGTCGGGCCTACGAGGGTTTGCTTATTGCCTTACACGCGATGGGCCTGTTGCCGACATCGTGGCCCGTTCAGTAGCGCCTA
This sequence comes from Acidimicrobiaceae bacterium, assembly GCA_027334785.1. Taxonomy (GTDB): domain Bacteria; phylum Actinomycetota; class Acidimicrobiia; order Acidimicrobiales; family Palsa-688; genus JAJZYO01. The sequence continues at coordinate 4,591 of DAHWQF010000064.1, read as the reverse complement.
TTTATGTGAGCTCTCCGGTGGCTAATCCGGGAGAGTTGTTCTACCGAGCGCTTTGGACCAACCATGCCGTCCACGCCGCGGGCATAGGTATGCGCGCCCTTTCCGTCGTGGATATTGCCGCTTGGGACCTCGCCGCGAAGGCCGCCGGCCAGCCGATCGCAGCCTTCTTGGGCGGGAGCCTCAGGCCTCTCCCCGCTACAGCGATTGTGGGTTACCCCCCGACGATCGGCGCGGATCAAGTCGCCCAACAAGTGAAGTCGCTCTGGGAGGCAGGATGGCGGCGGTTCAAGGTCCCCATCTCTCCCACCTTGGACCAGTCGGTGGAGCGCTTGGAGGCCGCACGCCAGGCGGCCCCGGAAGGATGGGTCGGCTTCGACATCAACATGGTCCTTCACAGCGCGGAGGATGTGCTCGACTTCGAAAAGCGGGTTCGACACCTGAACCTTGGTTGGATCGAAGACGTTGTGCCCCCAGGTGACGCAGGCATGGTGGCGGCGGTGCGGCGCGGCTCGAAGACGCCCGTGGCTATGGGTGACGAGCAGGGTGGCTCCTATCACCCAGAGGCGTTGCTGGCACTGGGCGCTGTCGACGTGCTGCGGGTGGACGCCACGACCAACGGGGGGGTGACCCGGCTCCCTGGCATCCTCAAGCGGGCTGCCGACAAGGGGGTCGCCGTTTCACCGCACATGTTCCCACACATCCATTCTCGCCTGATAGCGGCTCTTGGCAGCGAGGCACCGATCGAATGGGGCATCCCTGGGACAGGTGTGCACCCGATGGACGACTGCCTCGACCAAGCGGTCGTCCGGGACGGCTATATGCAGCCTCTCCCCGATGAGCCTGGGTTCGGTTCCCTGGTGGAACCCGCCTGGATCGCCGAACAGGTCGTACAAGATCCTGACGGAGCACTCGACGACCTCTAAAAGCGCACGAAGGGAGCATAGGATTGGCCCAGATTACAAAAGCCCACCATACGGGCCTCCAGGTCGAGTCGCTCGACCGTTCGATATCCTTTTACAGAGACGTGCTCGGTTTCGAGGAAGTCTTTCGATGGAACCCGCGGGCTCCCTATATAGGGGAGCTGGTCGGCTACCCCGAAGTCGACCTACACGCGGCGATCCTGCGGATGCCGGGCTCGGACACGTTTCTCGAGCTCTTGGAGTACCGCAATGTGGAGCGGGAAGCCGTTGACACGGCAACGGCGAACCCGGGGACTGCGCACCTCGCCTTCTTCGTGGACGACCTTGATGCCCTATACGAGGAGCTTCGCGACCGTGGGATTGGGTCCGTATCGGAGCCGGTCACGCCCACCATCGGGCCCAACAAAGGAGGCCGCGCTGTGTACATGGTCGACCCCGATGGGATCCGGGTCGAGTTGATACAGTCAGAGAGGGGCTTTGGGGAGTACGTACCCGTGGCGGGCGGTTGCTGCTGATGCCATGAGGGGGTTTAAGTCAAAGGTTTGACATATGGATATTTTCAGGCTATGGTTAGTAGAGGGTTTAGAGCGCAGGCGAATTGAGGGAAATATGGCGAAGCTGCGCATGCGGCAAGCAGTGGCGCTGGCACTCGAGGATGCGATGGCCGAAGACCGTTCAGGGATCCTGATGGGCGTGGATCTCACCGCGGTGGCACTTTACCAGTTGGTCACCGAAGCCGCGAAGATGTGCTATCTGTCGCGTGGCAGGATGGTCCCGCCGCTGGCCGTGGCCGGGAGCAACTAAGGCCGTGACGGCTTGCCTCGCGTTTTCCTAGCACGTGAAACCCGCTTTGGTGGCTACCTGGAGGACTATGAGCCTGGTGATGTTTACCATCACTGGCCGGGCAAGACGGTCACCGAGGCAGAGGTGCACCTCTTCTGCATGCTCACCTTCGCAGTGAACCCGCTCCACATAGATGCCAACTTCGCGACCAGGGAAACGGAGCAGGGCAGGAACATCGCAGTGGGGACTTATATCTACTCACTGCTCCTGGGCATGAGCGTGCCGGACATTTCGGGCCGAGCGATCGCTAACCTGGGTGCCGAGAGCCTCCGCCACCTCGCTCCGGTCCACTTCGGCGACACCATATATGGCTCGACCGAAGTGGTGGGGACGAGGGTCTCGGCATCTCGGCCGAGGGCCGGCATCCTCACGGTCGACACGACTGGGGCCAATCAGGAGGGGAAGGTGGTCTGCACCTTTCGGAGGAGCGTGCTGCTCCCACGGCGCCCCGCCACGGAGGGCGGGGCCATGGTCACGGCCGCTCGCTCACCTGTAGAGGGATCGGCCGGCCCGAGGCTCAGGTCCGGGGCAGATGATGGGGATGGCCGCTCGTGAAAGTCACAGCCACAAGCGACGGCGTCGCCTTGTCTGACCTGCGCATCATAGACATGGCGACCGTAGTTGCCGGGCCCGCCGCGGCCAAGTACCTGGGTGATTTCGGTGCCGAGGTCATAAAAGTCGAATCGCCGAACGGCGACTCGGCGCGCCGGCTCGGGTGGGCCCTCGATGGGGAGGACGACTCGTTCTTCTGGAAGATCCTCGCCCGCAACAAGAAATGTGTCACAATCGACCTGAAATCGGAGACCGGCCTCAAGCAGATGCTCAAGCTGGTCGAGTCTGCCGACGCGCTCATCGAGAACTCCAGGCCGGGGGCCCTTGAGCGTCTCGGTATGGGGCCCGAAGTCTTGCTCGAGCGCAACCGAAAGATAGTAGTGCTGAGGGTGACAGGGTTCGGGCAATCCGGGCCGTACTCGGGCCGCCCCGGCTTCGCCACCGTCGTCGAGGCGCTCACGGGCTACGCGGCGCTGAGCGGGGAGCCAGATGGCCAGCCTTTGCTGCCGCCGATAGCGATCACCGACGAAGTAGCCGGCCTGGTGGGCGCTTTTTCGGTCATGGCAGCGCTGTGGCACGCGCGGCGCACCGGCCAGGGCCAGGTGGTTGACGTCAACCTGGCTGAGACGCTGCTTCAGCTGATGGGCCCTCTGGTGCCTGCGTACGCGCACCTCGGCTACGAACAGCCTCGTATGGGCTCCAGCCTCCCATGGACGGTCCCGCGCGGCACCTACCAGTGCTCGGACGGCAAGTGGGTGGCGATCTCCGCTTCCGCCGACTCGGTGGCGGCGAGGTTGCTCAGTGCCATCGGGCTCTCCGGCGACGAGCGTTTCATTACTTTTCGGGACCGGATGGCCAACCGGGAGTCCCTTGAGGATTACGTACGTTGCTGGGTCGGGGAGCGGAGTTCATCTCAAGTTATTGCCTATTTGCAGGGGCTCGACGCTGCCGTGGCACCGCTTTATACCATGCGCGACGTCTTCGCTGACCCGCATTTTCGCGAGCGCCAGGCTCTGGTAGAAGTCGATGGGGTGGTGATGCCCAACGTGGTTGCCGGCATGTCGCTCACGCCAGGGAAGGTGCGCCATGCGGGCCGCCGCCAAGGCGCCGACCAAGACGTCCTCTGCGAGTAGCTCCGGGGAGTTCGGTCGTGTTGAGACTTTGCCGGTGACAGGGGGGCAAGCTGCCAGGCCCCGGAGGACGACGCTCCGTGACGTGGCTGACGCCGCCAACGTCGACCCGAGCGCCGTCTCGCGCGTGGTCAACAACGACCCGAGGGCCAGCGTGTCGGAGGCGACGAGGAAGCGCATCCTCGAGGCTGCCGCCCGTCTGGGGTACAGGGCGAACGTCGGGGCGCGTGGCCTGGTTACGTCGAGGACTTGGACGATCGGTTTTGTCCTGCCGAGCCTCAGCAACCCGATGTACGAGCCCATCGTCCGCGGTGTCGAGATGGAGGCCGACGAGCGAGGCTACGGGATCGTGGTCGGGTCGCAGATCGAGGGCAAGTCGCCGAGGGTGTTCGCGAACCTGCTCCAGGAGGGGCGGGTGGACGGCTTACTCGTCGCGTCCGGCACCCTGCACGACGACTTCATACGCGAGATCGTGGAGCACGGGCCTGGCCCCGTTGTGATGGTCAACCGCCGCGTCGAAGGGGTGAAGAGCAGCGTCGTAGTGGACGACGAGGGTGCCAGCCGGACAGCTGTAGATTACCTTGAGTGCCTGGGGCACAGGGTGGTCGGAGGGATATTCGGGCCTTCGAAGATCGACACCGCCGTCCGGCGCAAGGCCGGCTTCGCCAAAGCGGTCGCGGCCCACGGGCTCCAGTCCGTCGAGGTGGACCGGCCGGGGTGGAGGCCCGAGGACGGCTTCACCGGCGCTCGACGGATCCTGAAAGAGGCCCCTGAGGTGACAGCCATTTACGCGTCGACCCTGCTCATGGGTATAGGAGCCCTGAGGGCGGCAGCGGAGAACCGGCGTCCGGTGCCCTCGAGCCTCTCGGTCGTCTGCCTGCACGACAGCCCTATAGCCGAGTACCTCGTGCCACCCCTTACGACTGTCCGGCTGCCGACGGAGCAGCTCGGCCGCAAAGCCGTCCAGTTGCTGATAGAACGCCTCGAAGGCGGACGGGAACGGGCCATCATGATCGACGGCGACGGCGAAATTGTGGAGAGGGCCTCCTCTGGCCCGGCGTCCGCTTGGGACTGAGGTGCTCGCGAAGTGGTCACCTCCCGACCGGGACCGACGAGACAGTTGGACGAGCGGGTAATAGAAGTCTT
>DAHWQF010000649.1 GCA_027334785.1 Acidimicrobiaceae bacterium | reverse complement strand
AGCGACCACATCAACCGGCTCTTCGCTTCGGCCAAGATCTTTTTGATCGACATCCCCTACAGCCGGGCACAGATCGTAGAGGCAGTGAAGGCCACCGTCGTGGCCAACAAGTTGGATGAGTGCTACATAAGGCCGCTCGTCTACCTCGGCTACGGCGAGATGGGGCTGCTCACCTTGAACTGTGAGGTAAAGGTTGCCATCGCCGTGTGGCCGTGGGGCAGCTACCTAGGAGACGAGGCGGTCCAACATGGCATCCGCTTGAAGGTCAGCTCCTGGCAGCGCCACGACCCCAACGCGCTCCCCCCTGCCGCCAAGGGCACCGGTATGTACATAAACTCCTCCATGGCCAAAGCCGAGGCACTAAAAGCGGGCTACGACGAAGCCGTGCTGCTCTCGCCGCAAGGGTACGTGAGCGAGTGCACGGGCGAAAACATCTTCATTTTCCGAAACGAGCGCTTGGTGACACCGCCGGTCACGGCGGGCGCGCTCGAGGGCGTGACCCAGTCCTCGGTGATGGCGATCGCCCGCGACCTCGGGGTCGAGGTCGAGGTCGCGAACGTCTTGCGGAGCGACCTGTACACGGCCGAGGAAGCGTTCTTGACTGGCACGGCCGCCGAGGTGGTCCCCGTGCGCTCGGTTGACGACCGCGTGGTCGGTGATGGCACTCCAGGCCCGGTGACACGCAAGATCCAAGAGACCTACAAGGCCGCCGTGCGCGCCGAGATGGACCGCTACCGCCAATGGGTCGAGCATGCCAGCTGAGCCCCCCCTCAGCGCCGGCTCTGGGGCCCCGGGCCGGCTACCCCTCAAGGTCGAGATCTTCGACACCACCCTGCGCGACGGCAGCCAGGCCGAGGGCCTCTCGCTCACCGTCGCCGACAAGATACGGGTGGCCGAGCAGCTGGACCGTCTCGGTGTCCACTACATCGAGGGCGGCTGGCCTGGTGCCAACCCCAAGGACAAGGAGTTTTTCGCCCGAGCGGCCTCGGGGGAACTGGCTTTAGCCGAGGCCAAGCTGGTGGCCTTCGGCTCGACGAGGAAGGCCGGTGGGCGGGCCGAGACCGACCCGGTCATGGCTGAGCTCGCCGGCGCCGGTACGGGGCATGTTTGCCTCGTCGCCAAGGCTGCGCCGTGGCATGTCGCCGAAACCCTGCGCACCACCACCGCGGAGGCCCTTGACATGGTGGCCGACTCGGTGACGTTCCTCCGCAACAACGGCAAGGTGGTGTTCGTCGACGCCGAGCACTTCTTCGATGGTTACTTCGAGGACCCAGGTTTTGCCCTGGAGTTCCTGGGCGTGGTTGAGTCCTGTGGGGCGACCCCGGTGCTTTGCGACACCAACGGGGGGACGCTGCCCCACCAGGTGCGCGAGGTGGTGCGGGCGGCGCGAGACGCTGTCGGGGGCAGCCTCGGCGTGCACTTCCACAACGACTCGGGGTGCGCCGTGGCCAACTCCCTCGCGGCCGTGCTGGAGGGCGCCGACCACGTGCAGGGTTGTGTCAACGGCTATGGCGAACGCACGGGCAACGCCGACCTGACGACGGTCATCGCCGACCTGTCTTTGAAGCTCGGGTTCGAGACGATCGGGGCCGAACGCCTACGCCTCCTCACGCCCGTCGCCCACCACGTCGCAGAGATCGTCAACTTGGCCCCTGCGCCCCACCAGCCGTTCGTGGGCGTCTCCGCCTTCGCCCACAAAGCTGGCATACACACGAGCGCGATCGCCAGGGCGCCGGGCGCCTACTCCCATGTCGACCCCGAAGCGGTCGGCAACACGACGCGTTTTGTCGTTTCGGAGATGTCGGGGCGTTCGAGCGTCGCCCTAAAGGCGGCCCAGATGGGCTTGGAGCTGAACGGCGACGAAATCTCCTACGTGGTCGATCGCCTGAAGAGCCTCGAGCACGAGGGTTACCACTTCGAGGTGGCCGACGCCTCCCTTGAGCTTTTGATGAAGGCGGCGACGGGGTGGAAGCAGTCCTTCTTCCGCCTGGAGTCTCACCGCGTGGTCACCGAACTGCGCCCGGACGGGACCTTCTCCACCGAAGCGACGATCAAGCTTTACGTCGGCGACGAGCGGGTCATGGAGGTCGCGGAGGGCAACGGGCCGGTCAACGCCTTGGACGCAGCCCTGCGCAAGGCGCTCGGCCCGCGCCACCCCGGCCTGGCCCGGGTCCACCTCACCGACTTCAAAGTCCGCGTCCTCGATTCGTCGAGCGGGACAGCGGCCGTCACCAGGGT
>DAHWQF010000648.1 GCA_027334785.1 Acidimicrobiaceae bacterium | reverse complement strand
TCCTTGGGCCATAATGGCCCCGGATGGCAAAAGACGGCCAGGGCAGCGGCGGGGCCGCTACTTCCCTGGAAAGCGAACGGGCCGAGACACTTCTCGGCTACTACCGCGAGATGGCCTTGATCAGGGCCTTCGAGCTGCGCGCGGGTGAGATGTACGCCAGGGCACGCATCGGCGGGTACTGCCACCTAAACCTGGGCGAGGAGGCCACGGTAGTGGGCCTGGTCGACGCTCTCCTGCCTCACGACTACCTGTTCACGACCTACCGCGACCACGGCTTCGCCCTGGCTCGGGGTGTGAGCCCCAATACGGTCATGGCCGAGCTTTTCGGCAAAGCGACCGGTTGCTCGGGGGGGTGGGGCGGTTCCATGCACCTTTTTGACGCCAGCGTGCGCTTCATGGGCGGTTACGGGATCGTCGGCGGGCAGATCCCCTTGGCGACGGGCGCCGGCTTGGCCATCGCGTACCGGAGCGAGCCGGGACCCGAGGCGGAGGCCGTCATGTGCGTCCTCGGCGACGGCGCCACCAACACAGGTGCTTTCCACGAGTCGCTCAACCTCGCCTCGGTCTGGGACCTACCAGTGGTCTATGTCGTCATCAACAACGGCCTCGGCATGGGCACTACCGTGCAGGCCGCCTCCGCCGAACCCGAGCTTTACAAGCGGGGGTGCGCCTACCGCCTCGAGGGCGTCCGCGTCGACGGCGACGACCCGGTCGCAGTGCATGACGCGGCCGCGTCCGCTCTTGCCACCGCCCGGTCCGAGCGCCGGCCGTCGATAGTCGAGGCCGTCTGCCTGCGCCTGCGCGGCCACTCCGTCGTGGACCCCGCCCGTTACCGCACCCCTGAGGAGGTCGACCTGGCCAGGAAGTCTGACCCGCTCCCGGCTCTTCGTTGCCGGCTGGCCGAGGCTGGCTTGCTCGACGATGCCGGCGCTTCTCGCATAGAGGCCGAAGTAGAGGCCGAGGTCGACAAGGCGGTGGCGTTCGCCGAGGAGAGCCCCTTTCCTGACACCTCCGAGCTTTTCGCCAATGCGTACGCGACCGAGGTGCCCAACATGGCACGGGGCTTGCCGGGCGAGCCGGTGGCCCAACCGCCCGAGGAGGTCCGGTAATGCACGACGACGGTGCTCTGAGGCCCGGCAGTGGCCGAGGTGCCGCGGTAGTGCGCGAGGTGATGTAGATGCCTGAGCTGACTTACCGCCAGGCGCTCCACGACTCACTGCGAGCCGAAATGCTGGCGGACGAGTCCGTGCTCCTGATGGGGGAGGAGATAGGGCTCTTCGAGGGGTCCTACAAGATCACCGCCGGCCTGCTGGCAGAGTTCGGGCCCCGCCGGGTGCGCGACACCCCGATCAGCGAAGAGGGCTTCATAGGGGCGGCAATTGGTGCAGCCATGCTTGGCCTTCGCCCCGTGGTCGAGATCATGACGATCAATTTCAGCCTGCTCGCGATCGACCAGATCGTCAACCACGCCGCCAAGGCGCGTGCCATGTTCGGCGGCCAGGTGAGCGTCCCCCTGGTCATCCGCACGCCTGGAGGGGGAGGCCAGCAGCTCGGCGCCAGCCATTCCCAGAACATCGAGGTCTGGTACGCCCATTCGCCGGGCCTGAAAGTCGTAACGCCGGCGACGCCCGCCGACGCCAAGGGCCTGCTGACGGCGGCCATCCACGATGACGACCCGGTGATGTTCGTCGAGAACCTCGGCCTCTACAACACCAAAGGCGAAGTGCCCGAAGGCCCCTATAAGACTGAGATCGGGCGGGCGGCGGTCGTAAAGGAGGGCACTGACATCACCGTCGTCGCCTATTCGAGGGCGGTGCTCACGGCCCTCGAAGTGGCGGGCCGGCTCGAGGAAGAGGACGGCATCTCGGCCGAGGTCGTCGACCTCCGGAGCCTCCGGCCCTTGGACAGGGAGACGGTCTGCGCCTCGGTCAGGAAGACGACGAGGGCCGTCGTGGCCGAGGACGACTGGCTTTCCTACGGGGTGGGGGCAGAGGTGGTGGCGACGATCCAAGAGGGGGCGTTCGACTACCTCGATGCGCCGGTCCGGCGGGTGGCGGCGGCCGAGGTCCCTCTCCCGTACTCGAAACCGCTCGAGACGGCGGCCATGCCTAGCGCTGCCGACCTCGGCCGGGCCATCCGCCGTGCCCTCGACGAGAGCGCCTACAGGAGGTAGGAAAAGCAATGGCCGAAGTCCTCATGCCGCGGCTCTCCGACACGATGGAGGAGGGCACGGTGGCCAGGTG
>DAHWQF010000647.1 GCA_027334785.1 Acidimicrobiaceae bacterium | reverse complement strand
ATAGCCGTGTTGGCGCGCCCTGGTCAGGACCTGCTCTAAGAGGGCGTAGAACTGCCTGTCAAGGATGGGGAGCTCGGAGTTTCGAGCGTGTAGCGTGCCGTCCTCAGCTACTGCTAGCCAACCTTCTGCCCCGCGGCTTCGGGAGCCTGTGCCTCTGGCTCGGCGTCATCACTAGCGGCCTCTCCGGGAGCCTGTGTTGTTGGTTCCCCGGAAGTGGCCGGACTTGACGCGACTGGTACCAGCACGACCCGCCTGTTTGGCTCCTCGCCTTCGGAGACCGTGGTCACTCCTTCGATACCGTTAACGGCGTCGTGGACTACTTTGCGGTCGGCTGGTGGCATCGGCTCGAGCGCCCGCTTGGTATTGGTCGCGGCGACTTCTTGTGCTACCTGCCTCGCGAACCGGGCGAGGGCTTCGTGCCTGCGTTTGCGGTAGCCGTTAACGTCCACCACGAGATGGTGCTCAGACGAGGGGTAGTGCCTCTGCACAACAGTACGGGTCAGCTCCTGGAGGGCGAGCAGGGTGGAACCTTTGGGCCCGATCAGGATGCCCAAGCCCTCGCCCGCAACGCTCAGTTCGATCAGGCCGTCCTCGTGCACCTGCGAAGTCACCGAGCCGTCGGTGCCAAACCGCTCCAGCAGCCCGCGCAGAAACTCCACTGCGCTGCGGGCCTGCTCTTCGACGGGGGCGCTAGCCATCTCACCGACGTTAGCGCCCTCTTCGGAGAAGTTGGTGTGGGCCCTGCGGCGCCGGCGGCCAGCGGACGAGGACCCTGGGCGGGCCTGCTCGTCGAGCCGGGCGCGCCTTTCCTCGGTGGTACGGGTCGCCGTACCCGGCTGGCTGATGGCGCCGTCGCCTTGTGGACTGACGCCCCGTGGACGCTGTTCGCCAGTTGCTCGCGCCCGTCTTCGGTCGCGTTTCTCGCCCTTTGAGCGCGGGTAACGGGGCCGAAGGCGGGCGCGGACCCGCGCCTCCTCTTTGAGCCGGCCGAAGAGCCCGACACGCGCGTCGGCCACGACCTCGAGCTCCGCGTCAGCCTCTTCCACGCCGAGCTGTTCGAGTGCCGAACGCTTCGCCTCATCTACGGTGCGGCCCGTAGTTTCCACCCACTCCAATGCCTTATCTCCCTCTTCGCCGCCGGCTGCGGGACCGCTGAGAACCTCCTGCCGACTGGTAGCGGCCCGCCGGTCTGGCACCAGCCGTCCTGCTCTCGCCCTGCCTGGGCGGAGGCCGCTCTCCTGGGGGCCGCGCGCCGTTGGGCTGCTTGGCTCCCGCTTGGCCATTGAGAGCGAGGTTGCCATGGGTGGGACCGGCCTGCAGGGCCGGTTTGGCCGCCGCACCGCCGGGCCGTTTGGGTTGCTGGCCCCCTGGCGCGGCCGGCTTGCTGGGTTTGCGTTCCGATCGCTCTAGCTCGGCCTCCGCCACTTCGAGCTCTCGCTCGTCGATGGCCACCAGTGCCTTTACCTTCGGGTCGAAGCGGTACATCATCCACTGCTGGCCGACCCGGAACAGCGACGAGACAGCGTAGTAAAGGATGAGGGCAGAAGGGAACCTGATGGAGATGAGGCCAAAGACGATCGGGAAGAGCCTCATCATGCGCATTTGAGGGTTGGCCTGCTGATTTTGGCGGACCATTGGGTTTAGGTTGCTGATCTGGACCTGCTGGTAGTAGTTGGCGGCGATCATGATCACCAGCAGGAGCAGCGAGCCGAAGGCCTGAGCGGCACCGAGGTGCTGGGTGACCGCGTCCCAAGGCGTGGTGGCAAGGTTGATGCCGAAGGCGTGCATTTGCGCTCCCTCCCCGGGAGGGGCGCTCTGTACGAGGGCGTGGTACATCTTCGTGTTGTGGTTGACGTACCACGGTTCGGCGCAGTTGGCGGGAGCCGAACAGCCCGCCCTCTTGTGGCCGAGGCCCTCTATGACGTTGAAGAGCACATAGAACAGTGGCAACGGGATCAAGGTGGGCAGGCAGCTGCCGAAGGGGCTGACCCCCTCCTTTTTGTAGAGATCGGTGAGGGCCTGGTTGAGAGCGACGCGGTCGTTTTTGAACTGCTGCTGGAGTTGCTTCATCTCGGGCTGAAGCTTCTGCATGGCCAGCATGGAACGGGTCGACTTGAGCGTGAGCGGGATGACCAGGATCATGAAGACCAGGCCGAGCAGGACTATCGCCACGGCATAGTTGGGCACGAGCGAGTAGAACCCAGCCAGGACCCACGCCACGAGACGGCCGAGTTGGGTCACTT
>DAHWQF010000646.1 GCA_027334785.1 Acidimicrobiaceae bacterium | reverse complement strand
ACAGCGTGTGGTCCCCTGCATCCACCTCGCCCCGGACCTCGCACTCGAACCACGCTGCCGCCTGCGCCAGCACCGGCACCCCAGTCGACCCGGTCCGAACCTGGGCGCCAGAGAGGCTGCCATCCTCGCCCTCGGTCGCTGGCTTGGTGAACACCCTGGCCAGCGCCCGGTCCTCGCGCCGGACGAAGCACAGGCTGAAGGCCCTGCCGCCGGCCACGAGCTCGTGGGTGAGCGCGTCCTTGCGCACGGAGACGGCCACCAGCTTGGGCTTGGTGGCCACCTGCATCGCCCAGGTGTGGGTCATCAGGTTGCGCCGCCCGCCGAACGCGCTGCCGAGGAGATAGAGGCCCGAGGGCATCCGCCAGAGGGCTCGCCGGCGCAGCCGGTCGTAGGCGTCGGGGTCAACGCCGGGCGGGAACGGGCCGACCAGTTCGGCCACGCTCAGCGCCCGCCCACGTTTAGAGCTCCCTCGGTGGCCAGTCAGGGTCGAGCTGGCGCAGGAACATGGCACAGCGTTGCTCCTCCTCGGCCTCGCCGATGGAACCGGCCAAGCGCCGCAGGGCGTCGAGGCTCCTCAGGAAGCCCCGGTTGGAGGGGTGCCTCCAGCGGACGTACCCGGACCCGCGCCACCCGGCTGCCCGGAGCGCGTCCAGGCCCCGGTGGTAGCCGGTGCGGGCGAAGGCGTAGGCGCCGACGGGATCGCTGTGCTCCGTCAGTTCGGCCAGGGCCGCCCAGGCAGCCGAGTCGCGGGGCCACTGGGACGCCACGGCGGCCAGGCGCTGGCGCCGCTGGCCAGGTTCGGCTTCCGAAGCTTCTCGGAGGGCGGCCTCGGCCTCAGGGCTCGCCGGTGGGAGGACCGTCTCGGGAGGCGCTTGGCCCAGAGGAATTTCGGCCATACGGCATGACAGCGTAACCTCGGCCCCACGGAAGCCTGCATCTTCGACAAGGTGGCGTGCGGTGAGCTGTCGGCACACCTTGTGCTCGAGGAGGACGAGTTCGTGGCGTTCTTGGACCACCTGCCGGTCTTCGACGGCCATACCCTCGTCGTCCCGAGGGCCCATTACGGGACCCTGGCCGAGCTGCCCACCGAGCTGCTCGCGCCCCTCCTGGACGCGGGCCGGCGCGTTGGCGCCGCCCAACGTGCGGTCCTCGGGGCAGACGGCAACTTCTACGCGCTCAACGAGGTCGTGAGCCAGAGCGTGCCCCACGTCCACCTCCACGTGGTGCCCCGGCGCTTTGGCGATGGGCTCCGCGGGTTCCTCTGGCCGCGCCACCGCTACGAGAGCGATGGTGCAGCCGCCGACTTGCCGCGCGCCTGAGGGGCGCTCTCGCCGCCCTCGACGGGACCGCCTGACTAGAGCGAGAGCACGGTGTCTTCGACCCCGCCCCTGAGGGCCACGGACAGGTCGGGCCCGGCGACCGTGACCCGGTTGCGCCCCGCCCGCTTGGAGGCATAGAGGGCGGTGTCGGCCGCGGCCATGAGGCGCTCACGGTCGCTGCCTGCGCCGGTGACAGTGGCTATGCCAGCGCTGACCGTGACTGCGGCCACAGTGCTGGCGGCCGAGACGGCCGCTCTCACGCGTTCTACGACGGCAACGGCGCCGTCCGAGGCGCAGTTGGGGAGCACGATGGCAAACTCTTCACCGCCATAACGAGCCACGATGTCGACGTCGCGGACATGGCCAGCCATCGCCCGGGCCACCTCCCGCAGCACCTCGTCGCCTGCTAGGTGGCCCAAGGTGTCGTTGATCTTCTTGAAGTGGTCGATGTCCATGATGGCCAACGAGAGCGGTTCGTTGGTGCGCTGCGTGCGGGCCACCTCCCGGGCCAGGGCCTTGGTGAGCGACCGACGGTTGGCCAGGTCCGTGAGACCGTCTGTGTCAGCCATACGGGCGTTCTCGGCCCGGAGGTCGGTGTTCGCGAACGCGAGGGCGGCGTGGGCCGCGAACCGGCTCACCATCTGAAGGGAGCGCCGGCTGACCCTCCGGCCTTCTTTGCTGACGCCCCCTTTGCTGACGCCCCCTTTGCTGACGCCCCTCGCCGAACCAACCTCGGCGAGCAGGAGGCCGCGGCCTTCGTACCCTGCCGAGAGCCCGAAGACGACCACGTTGACCGAAGCGGGGAGCACGTCCTCCAGGGCCGGCGCGCCGGCTCGGGCGAGGTTGCGCACCCTGGGGGCTTCTGGGCCGGCGAGCGCCCGTTCGGCAATGCTGCCAGACAGGACGCCGGAGCCGAGCTGGAGCTCCTCGGCCG
>DAHWQF010000645.1 GCA_027334785.1 Acidimicrobiaceae bacterium | reverse complement strand
GATCGGCGACGCGGTAGTACTCACCGTCACGCTCGATGACCTCCATTAGGCCGTGCCCGACCAGTCAAAGGCTTGCTGCGTCAGCGTGCGCAGTTCGCCGTCTCGGTCGGTGCGAACCATGTCGAGCATCGTGAGACCGCCGTAGACATCGGCTCGCCTGCGGGCGACGAGCGGGAGGCGGCCGGGAGTGAGCTTGCGTGCCAGCAGCTCCCCGACGGAGAGCAGGTTGGCGAGTTTCTCGCGCCGTGCCGTTGGAACCTCGCCGCTCTCCTCCCATTGATCGACGGCTTGGCGCTTGACACCGAACAGGTCAGCGACCTCGCTGTTGGTCAGATCGAAGAGGTCCTTCACCCGCACGAGCGGCGGCTGCATCGAACGGATCGCAAGGTCCACGAGCCGACGGTAGCGGGCAGCATCCGTGCCCTCTGGAAGATCGGGCCAGCCGGGTGATAGTCCGAGATTCAGCTGCGGGCAACCGGGAAGCAGCCAGCGAAACTCATTGATGGCAATGACACCGACGCCGACGTCGCGTCCGAACTGGGCGATCAGGGGCGAGAAGGGCACCTCGCTGATGAGGTGGTCGAGGTAGTGAAGCGGCTCGTGACTCAGCTCGTGGGAGGTGGTCACCATGCCGTATCCGTCGTTGACCCGCTGCACCAGGTCGGGGAGCGCTTCTGCGGCAGACTCCGCAATGCTGTTGACGAGCGAGCACCAGCGGCTGACGAGGACGGTGACCGCAGGCCACTCGCCGCGCAGTGCATGGGGCATGGCTTCACGGAAGACGTTGAACTGGTCGGGAAGATCAGAAAGCAGCTTGGCGCACTCTTCAGCGCTGTCCACACGGAGCGCCCTACCGAGGGTGCTGTGCACCCCGTATTCGCTGGTCGAGTACCTGATCATGGTCTCAGTATACGCCGATGCAAGCGATTAGCAAGCAATGACACAAGGTTCGCTGCAAGCTGCCGTCCCGGCCTCAACTCCGAGCAACTTCTCCAAGGCCTGTCGGTGCCGAGAATGTCATCCGTGCCCTGCGACCAGCACTTTGACGGTTGGGCTCGGGCGCGGCGAGCATCCGGCCGTGACCCTCTCGTTCCTCTACCGGGCGTTCGGCCGCCGAACGCCCGGCCGACACTTATTCGGGGTCACCTGAGAGGTCTCATGCGGGCAGGGCTTTCGCCGGCGTGTGGACGATCACGAGAAGTCGCGTTCTGTGATCAACAGAATTCGCGGCTCGTGCCCAGGGCCGGCGTGCCCCGCCCGGCACGTGCGACCTTCGTCCGGGCGCTACCTTGCCTTATCGCCCTGTGGGCGCTCGGCGGCTTCTACCGTCGTCTTCGCTGGTGCGGCCGTCACGCACGCCGGCCTGCACGATGTGGCGCTCGTCTACGCCGGCGTCGTGGCCGCTCTTGCCGCCCTCGGCGCCGCCACCAGCGTCCCGAGAACGAAATCCGCCAGCACGACCCCCAGGGCAAGCCATCGACCTACGAGCGCAGGCGCCGGGCCGAAGAGCGCGCCATGGAGATGCGCTTCGGTCAGCCGGCAGTCGTCCCCAGCCCGCTCGTAGGAAGCAAGCGCGTGGACCAATCCGACGAGCGCAGGCACATCGCCCGGCCCGGCGCGCCTCACCCCCGGCGATGCCTCAGCCTCCCCCATCACGCTGCCACGTCACCGAAATCGCACGGCGACTTCAGGGGGCGACCAGGGGCCCGTAGCTGTCCGGGCGACGGTCCCGGTAAAAGGCCCATAGCCGGCGCACTTCTTCGATCATGCCAAGGTCGAGGTCACGCACGACGACCTCCTCTTCGCTGTCCGAGGCTGGTGGGCCGACCATCTGACCACGCGGGTCGACGAAGTAGGAACTGCCATAAAACTCGTCGTCACCGAGCGGCTCGACCCCGACCCGGTTGATGGCGCCCACGAAGTACTCGTTGGCGACCGCCGCGGCAGGCTGTTCGAGGTTCCAGAGATAGGAGGACAAACCTCTGCTCGTAGCCGAGGGATTGAAGACGACCTCAGCGCCGGCCAGCCCGAGCGCGCGCCACCCCTCTGGGAAATGGCGGTCGTAGCAAATGTATATCCCTACCTTGCACACAGAGGTCTCGAACACCGGGTAACCGAGGTTCCCAGGGCGGAAGTAGTACTTCTCCCAAAAGCCCTTC
This sequence comes from Acidimicrobiaceae bacterium, assembly GCA_027334785.1. Lineage (GTDB taxonomy): Bacteria > Actinomycetota > Acidimicrobiia > Acidimicrobiales > Palsa-688 > JAJZYO01. The sequence continues at coordinate 107 of DAHWQF010000645.1, read as the reverse complement.
ACCTGGGGTATGTGGTTCTTGCGGTACTTCCCGAGGTAGCGCCCGTCGGAATCGATCACAATGGCAGTGTTGTAGTAGACGCCCGGCTGTTCCTCTTCGTATATGGG
>DAHWQF010000644.1 GCA_027334785.1 Acidimicrobiaceae bacterium | reverse complement strand
GTGAAGTGGTCCAGTTGCTAAAGGATCTGCGCCTGCCCCATATGCGAAAAGCAGCCCCCGAGCTACTGGCCACAGCCAAGGCCCAGAGTTGGGAACCGGCCGAGGCCGTGCGTGCCCTGCTCGCTGATGGGCTGGCCGAGCGCCAACGCTCGTCGGCGGCCACCAGGCGCCGAGCGGCCAACTTCCCGACAGGCAAAACCTTTGCCGGCTGGGACGACGCTTTGTCCTCGGCCCCCACCCCCACGTTGCGCTCCCTACGCACGCTCGAATAGGTGTGCCGCCATGAGACGCGTGAACGACAGCTACGTCCCTTGGCCCATAGGCACCTTGGCCGCCTTGGCGTACTTCTTGTGCAGCGCCTGCGGGCTGACGCCAGCCCAGGCGGCGATCCGTGCCCAACTGTGCCCAGCCTCGCGTAGGCGGCGCACCTGGTAGCCCTCGCAGAAGTCAGCAAGTCGCCTTAGCGCCCGTATGCCAGCGAAGGCCAGTTCGGGGTCAGGGTCAAGGCCCAAGGAGCCGTAGGCGTCGTGCTGGGCTACCTCAAATAGTCCCTCGTCCATCAACCGAGGTTGATAGCACATGTGGTGGACGGCGAGCGGGCCCTAGCCGCGTTTTATGCCCCTGACCAGCGATGACCCGTCGATGGCTGACTGTCGTAAGAGCCGTGCCCGCGAAGGCCACATCCACCCAGCAAACTCTTACCATTTCGCGAGCGGGCTTAGCGCCACTGGTCAGGTCTTTTAGGGACGGGACGGCTCCGTCGTCCTGGCCCGAGGACGCCGACAGCCAGGGCCCGAGACGACCTCGCCGGCTCCGGCACGGCTGGCATTGGCCTCCAGGTGCCTACGGCGCGGTCACCTACCGCAGCACCGCAGCGAAGATCGCATGAAACATCATGATGCTCACGCTGTTGTCGCCCGCAGCTTCCTCACCAGATTGATCGTCGACAGGTACCAGTCGAATAGCCATTCCAAAAACGCCGGGTCGTAGTCGGTCTTCTGACCGACTTTGCGATGGCGGAGGTCGAAGTTGTTGGCGATGTCGAAGAGGGCGCCGGAGTCCTTGTTCAGCAACTCGACCTTGAGGAGGCCACGCTCGGCCTCAAGGACCCCAGCGAGACAGACGATCGCGGAGCGCATAGTGGGGAAGTCCCGCCCACGGGAACGGAACAGCGCTATCGCATGCTCGACGTCGTCCTGATGGGCCTGGCCTGTCTGTGCCAAAGCTGCGGCGATGATGTCCTCTGTGCCCGGGTCAGAGACCAGGACGATCCGGCCTTGGTCCTCACCTTGGTCGCTCAAGCGAACCTGCAGCTCGCTACGGGCAAGCAACTAGTTGACTTGGTGACGGTACAAGGCCCGTCCGCACGCCGGCGAGAAGTCGCCGGGGTGCCGAGGCGCGACAAGCCAAGGGGGCAGCCCGAAATGAGGCAGTAGGAGCGCTCAGGCGGCACGAGGCGCCGGCCGGCCCCAGCGCCTTTGTTTCTCCGCCCTCATCTCGGCACGCCTCCTGCGTTCGGCGGCGAGGATCACCGGGTCACGAGGGTTGGCGTTGCGCCGGGCGAGGTAGGCGTGGAGGCGGTTGGTGAGCATGGTGTGGTCCGGGTGGTCGGAGTTGTTGAGCACGAACTCGCGTAGTGGGCCGAAGTGGGCCTCGACCGGGTTGGCCCAGGAGCTGTAGGTAGGCGTGAAGCACAGCTCCACGTTGTTCTTCTCGCACCAGGCCTTGATCTTCTTGGACTTATGGGCCGAAAGGTTGTCCAAGATGACGTAGGCCCTCTCCCCGTCGGGGCGGCGCTCCCGGCAGCTCTTTATGGCAGCGAGCGAGCTCTTCACGCTCTTGCGGTGCCTGAAGACGCCGAAGACTTGGTCGTTGGCGTAGTCGTAGCAACCTCTGGAACTGCCGTACGCCACAGTGCTTGTGGTAGTTGGCCCGGTTGCGCTGGGGCTTTTTCTTCTTGGCCCAGCAGCAGCCCCCGACCGGGTGGACCGCGAGGGGGCCGAGCTCGTCGAAGGCGAAGACCCTGTCGGGGTACTTGGTCATCACCTCTTCGATGCGGTCGAGCTTTTGCTCCTTGTCGGGGTCGTTGGGCTCCTTCCAGGTCTTGGTCCACTGGAACGTGACGTTGTGCTTGACGAGGATCTCCCGCAGGCGCTCCCGGCTGATCACGACGCGCCGTGGCGAGCGGCGGGCCAGGTGGTCGGCGAGCTTGCGCACGCTCCAGCGAGTGAGGGGGCGACGCAGGGTTTCCGGGCGGGCCTTGGCCGTC
>DAHWQF010000643.1 GCA_027334785.1 Acidimicrobiaceae bacterium | reverse complement strand
GGTGAGGGCCTCTTCGTAGCCGAGGATGAGCGCCTCATGGCTCGTGTAGAAGTCGACCTGATGGAGGGTCTCCTCCGCCGCGAGGTCGATCCCGCAGGCCCTCATAAACCTGAGCGCCCGGTCGATCTCACCGGCGATGGCTTCGTAGCGCTCGCCTTCGCGGCTCGACGCGACGAACTGCTGGTTCCACATGTGCACCTGGGACAGGTCGGCGAAGCCGCCCTTGGTGAAGGCCCGCAACAAGTTGAGAGTGGAAGCCGACTGGTGGTAGGCGGCGATCAAGCGCGCTGGGTCCGGCCGGCGCGCCTCGGCCGTGGGCGCGTCGTCGTTCACGATGTGGCCCCTGAAGACCGGGATCTGTTCACCGTTGACCGTCTCGTAAGGAGACGTGCGGGGCTTGGCGAACTGGCCGGCGATCCGGCCCACCTTGACGACGGGGGTGCCGGTGCCGTAGGTCAGCACGACCGCCATCTGCAAGATGACCTTCAGCTTGTCGCGGATGCTGTCGGCCGTGAAGTCATAGAAAGACTCGGCGCAGTCCCCCGCCTGGAGCAAGAAGGCCCGTCCTTGCGCCACCTCGGCGAGCGAACGGTAAAGGGCGCGCGCCTCGCCAGCAAAGACGAGGGGCGGCAGCGTGGACAGGACTTTCAAGTTTTGCTCGAGGGCGTGCTCGTCGGGCCACTCCGGCTGCTGCTCAGCGTGGTGGGAGCGCCACGAAGAGGGTGTCCAGTTGTGGGCCTGGTCGGCTTTCATGCGGTTAACCGTGGCAGGCTCCGCCACCCACGGCAAGTCGTTTGCTGCCCGAGGCGGCCGGCAGCCTTCGCCGGCGCCCTGCTCGGTGACCTACCGCGGCGACCTGGACGGCCGCTCCGGCGGCCTCCGCCGCCCCGCTCCTAAGGTTTCAGGTGACATGGGACAACGCATTGGCATCTTCGGCGGCACGTTCGACCCGGTGCACGTGGGCCACCTCGTGGCGGCCGTCAACGCCCGCTACGACCTGGGGCTCGACCGCGTGGTCATGATGGTGGCCAACGTCCCCTGGCAGAAGGCCGGTGTCAGGGTCGTGAGCCCGGCTGAGGACCGTCTGGCCATGGTGGAGGCTGCGGTCGGCGGCGTGGCCGGGGTGGAAGCGAGCCGCCTCGAGATCGACCGGGGCGGCCCCTCCTACACGGCGGACACCGTCTCAGAGATGTCCGCGCTCTACCCGGACGCCGAGCTCTACGTCATCGTGGGGTGGGACGTGAGCGCCGAGCTCCGGACCTGGGAGCGCATGGCAGAGGTCCGGGACCTGGCGACCTTGGTCGTGGTCAACCGGCCCGGTAACCCGCCTCCCGACGGGCTCAACGAACAGGGTTGGCGCGTCGAAGGGGTCACCGTGCCCAGTCTCGAGATCTCGAGCACCGACCTGCGCGCCAGGGCAGCCACGGGGCGCCCGCTCGACTACCTGGTGCCAGCGCCAGCGGTTCGCGTGATCCGGGAGCGGGGGCTGTATTCTGGGCGTGGATGACCATTGTGGTCGGGGCCCGGTCAGGACCGAAGGTGGCGCGTGAGGGACAGCAAGCTCGTCACAAGCGTCCGGGCCGGCGCCGGCGCCGCTTCGAGCAGGCTTTTGTAGCTTTCGTACTGTTCGTGGCCTTTGCTGTTACGGTCGTCCTGCTCGGGTTGCAGTGGCTCGGCAACCAGGGCACCGCCAGTTCGGCGACTATCCACGCGGGCCACTCGTTCACCAGTGAGGTGCAACCTTCTTGACCCTTGCCCCCAATGCAGTCCTTGCTTGGGGCGCTGGTGGTGCTGCGGTCGGCTCGAGGGCCGGTCGCGTGCGGGAGCGTTGCGCAGCGGTCGCCAGGGCAGCCTCGTCCAAGCTCGGCCATGACACGGTCGTGCTCGGCGTCGAGAACTTGCTCGGGCTCACCGACGCCTTCGTCATCACCAGTGGCTCCAACCCCCGCCAGGTACGCACGATAAGCGACGAAGTCGAGCGACAGGTAAAGCTCGCGGGCGGTGGCTCTCCCATTTCCGTCGAGGGCCTTGACGACGCCCGATGGGTCCTGATGGACTACGGGGACTTCGTCGTCCACGTGTTCTTGGACGAGGTGCGCCGCTTTTACGACCTCGAGGGCCTCTGGGGCGACGCCGAGCAGTGGGCCTGGGACGAGAAGGCGAGCGGACTGGCACCGGCGGGGGCGCCCACAGGCTGAGACGCGTCCAGAGACCGTTTCGCCGGGACGGGGTAGCGTCCCGCCACCAAGCGTGTTATGCGCTTTGTATCTTGATCTC
>DAHWQF010000642.1 GCA_027334785.1 Acidimicrobiaceae bacterium | reverse complement strand
CACCCCGCTATGGTCTCGTTGGCGGGCGCCTTCCAGACGCCCCGGCTCTCGTCCACTCGTGCCCACACGCCTGCTACATGCCCCGACGGGGGCACCAGCACCTCGCCGTCGGAGCCGTTGACAGGCAGCGGGTTTTCCACCTTGATCCACGGGTAGTAAAGGGCGGCAAAAGCCGAATCGTACATGGCGACGTTGGAGCGCCAGTCCCTTATCTGCTGGGGCGTCATGCCCGGAGGGGCGTCGAGCACGGCCACGCGGTTGCCGTGCTGCTCGCAGTGGGTGATGAGGGTGGTCTGGACCGCCTTCCAGAGGTTCAAGTCGACGGTCTTGTCGGGCTTGGTCGCCGCCGTTATGAGGTCGGGGACGACCACCATGGTCACATCGTCGGCTATGGCGAGGCCGTTGATGCCCGTGCGCGCCGATTCCGAACCGGCGAAACGGCGGCCACTGACCGGTACAGGCGTAGGGGCGGCCGGCTCCAGGGAAAAACTACCCGGCTTCATGACGTCTATCATCGAAGAAAGGTCGACTGAACTGTCTAGGTTGACCTTCACCTTCACCTTGGTGGAGGTGGCGTTCACGACCGTTTCTACGTTGCGTTCGCCCGGCGTGAGGGTCAAGCCGTCAAAACTCTCGACCGTCTGGCCTCCCTCGACCACTGACAAGTTGAAAGGGTTGGGGCCGTCGCCGTCGGGACTATCTTCGCCAGTCTCGACTACCACCGAGAGGCGGGCATCGGGCTCGACGCTCGTCACCTCTATAGGGGCGCCAAGGGCACGGTCCGCGGCGGGAAGGGCCAGCTGGGACGGTTGGCCCGAGGGCGCGGTGTTGGGTACTCGGGCGATGTACGCGATGGTGCCGCCGTTGTCGAAGTAACCGCGTACGGCGATCGGAAGCATGCAGCCTTCGGCGTAGCCTCCATAGAGCTCTTCGAACTGGGACCAGTTGGTTACGAGGCGGGGCTTCACGCCTTCGGGGTCGGAGGGGTCATCGAGAGGGGCTTTGGCCGTAAAACCGACAAAAGCGGCCACCGCAGTGGCCGCCGCGGTCAGGACCTTTTGGGACGACGGGACCTCCTCGACGTACACCCCAGGTGCTGCATAAGTGGGCATCGGCTACTCCCTGTCAAGCTCATTCGTCTTTGCGGTGGCGGCGTGCATTTTCCGCCCCCGTGGGCCAGCGAGCTGGCCAAGGGAAAACGATAGAGCACCTAGCGCGGCCGCGTCAGCGCGACCAGAGGCAAATGACCTGATTTTCTTGGGTAGGTAGTCCCGAAATGGGACGAACAAGAAGAGCGAGCAAAACGCGAAATGAGCCTGGCGCTCAGTTGACGATGGTCCGGGCCGAGCCCGAGAAGGTGACGCTGACCACGCCGCCCCAGGCGCAATTGCAAATGGCGCCCTCGCTCACTGCCGGCACCCCCCCGACCAGTGTCGTGGGGCTGGGCGGCTTCCATGGCCCAACCGGCACTGGGACACAAGGCATGGGCGTGAGCACGCCGAGGGCGGCCGCAGTGGCCGAGGCAACCTCGGGGTTGGAGAGGCTCGTGCACATCCCGAAGGGAGGGATATTGACCATAGGGACCATGTCCTCGATCGTCGCCACCGGCTTGCCCTCCACGAGGACCCGGCGAACGGGCAGCACGTTCAAAGTGGAAGGGGCCATCCCGAAAGAGCAAAGCATTTGCGCAGTGGAAACATAAGGGGGCGGCACGGCGGTCTCCTTTCCCCGCCCAGGATAAGCCCGCTAAAGCTTCGAGCCCTTGACCGAGCGCGTGAGGGCGAGGCGCGGGCTCACGAGGATGCAGGCCACCATGCGGTCACGTCTGGAAGGGGCGTCCCAGCTCCGGGGCGAGGGGTAAAGGTAGGTGTAGTAAAGCGCGCTCTCCTGGTACGTGGTGCCCACGTAGGGTTGGAACTCGTCGAGGCAGACCGCGTTTGCGAACGTCTCCAAGGCCTGCGTGCCGGGGTAGTCCTGGCTCGGCGACCCGACGAGACGAGAAGGCTCGGGCGCGCAGGGGGGCGCCTTGTCGGGGAGCGTCGTGGTGTAGGGGAGGACGCAGTAGACCTCCTCGGTGTGCGGCTCGCGGCAAGAGACCACGGTGATGCTCGCCACTTGCAGGTTGGGGTTGGCCTTCGGAGGTACCAGGCACTGCTCCGGGCGCAAGTCGAACACGGGCACGTTTTTCTTCTGGTGTTTCTTCTCGAGCGCCCCCGCTTTGTGCCCGCCGCAGCCGGCGAGGCAGAGCACCGCGGCCATTAGTGCCGCGCCGGTGAGCCCCCTCT
>DAHWQF010000641.1 GCA_027334785.1 Acidimicrobiaceae bacterium | reverse complement strand
ACGGCTCTGACCCGAGCGGGTTCCATATGAAGATCCTTTATGGCTTAACGCCGTCCACAGCCGGCTCGTGCTATGACTTCTGGGCCGTCGCCCGCGACTTCGCCATCGACGACGAGCACGTTACGAGCGTCCTCGACAAGATCCAGCGTGAGGTCGTGCAACAGGACGTGGACGCCTTGGAGATCTTAGAGCAGCGGGTCGCCGAGGAGGGCGAACCTGCTGAAGTGAGCATAAAGATCGACCGGGGCGGCCTGGCAGCGCGACGCATGAACGCTGCCCTGCTGGCATCTGAGACCGGGGTGGCTCAGCCACAAGCCCGCTAAGGATTCACGCCATGTTAGTACGCGCGTGATAGCATGACGGTGTGGAGGTCAATGAGGCGAGGCTCGCGCGCTTTTTCGCTGTCGTGCTCCCCCATATGGACGAGGTACAACGCCGGGTAGTGGCAGGGGCGATGGCAGAAATGCTGGGCCGGGGCGGCAAAACGGCCGTGGCAGAGGCATCTGGGATGAGCCGCAACACGGTGATCAAAGCCGAGCGGGAGGTGGTCGAGGGCCTGGAGCCGACGGGACGTCTCCGTGCCCCGGGCGGGGGCGACAAGCCGTTGACCGAAAAGCAGCCCGGGTTATTGGAGGCTTTGGACAACTTGGTGCACCCCGCCACCCGGGGGGACCCCATGTCGCTGTTGCGCTGGACGTCCAAGAGCGCGGCCAAGCTGGCCGACGAACTGGTACGCCAGGGCTACGTGGTGTCGACGCGTACGGTGCTGCGGCTGCTGCACCAGCTCGGTTACTCGCTCCAGGCCAACGCCAAGGTGACCGAGGGAGCCCAGCACCCCGACCGGGACGGCCAGTTCGGTTACCTGAACGAAATGGCAGCCCGTTTTCTTGCCGACGGCCAGCCCGTGATAAGTACCGACACCAAAAAAAAGGAGCTTGTCGGCGACTACAAGAACGGGGGCCAGGAGTGGTCGCCAGGCGGTGAGCCCGAGCGCGTCCAGGTGCACGACTTCGCCGACAAGGCCCTCGGCCAACGGGGCAAAGCCATCCCCTATGGCGTTTATGACCTGGCCAACGACGAGGGCTGGGTCTCTGTGGGCGATGTCGCCGACACGGCCGAGTTCGCCGTCGAAGCGATCCGAAAGTGGTGGGCCCAAATGGGCAAAGATCGTTTCCCTGACGCAAAACGGCTCCTGATCACCGCCGACGCCGGCGGTTCCAACGGCTACCGGCTACGGGCCTGGAAGTACCATCTCGCCCGGCTCGCCGCTGAGACCGGGCTCGACATCACGTGCTGCCATTACCCGCCCGGGACCTCGAAATGGAACCGCATCGAGCACCGCATGTTCAGCTTCATCACCATGAACTGGCGGGGGCGGCCACTCACGAGCCTCCGCACCATAATCGAGCTGATCTCCGCCACCGCCACCACCACCGGGCTTACCATCCAGGCCGACTATGACCCAAACCCCTATCCCAAAGGGGTGAAGATCACCGACGCTCAGCTTGCCGCCGTCCCCCTCCGCCGCCATGAATGGCATGGCGAGTGGAATTACACCATCGTTGCTAACGCCCAATCAGACCTGGCGTGAGCCCTTTGCTAGTGGCAGTACCGCCCCGGTCGTGTAGAGGACGTGGGAGAGCGCGACCATCTTCACCCCAGGGTGGAGTACGTCCTCGAAGGCCTGGAGCGTGCGGTCGCTCTCGCCGTGGCCTATATCGGCGAAGGTTATCTTCACCCCATAGCGCTTGCGGAGAAGGGCGAGGGGGAAAAGGATGCCAGGGTGCTCCCCCGAGGTCGTGACTACCTCGTCGGCTTCGGACCAGTTGCGTCCCCAGATCCCGAGGTTGACCCCTTCGGTCGTGGAACGGGTCAACGCGATCTCTTCGGCCCCCGCCCCGACGACTCGAGCCAGGTCGCTCCGGAGGCCCGCCAACCTCTCGGCATAAGCCTCAAAGCCCTGAGTGCCGCCGCGGAGCCGGCCTTCCTCGAGGTCCTCGGTCCCGTGCTTGGCCATAGCGGCCGACGCGCGCCGCGATAGCGGGCCGTAGGTCCCCGTGTTCAGGTAAACACTGGACGTCGTAGCCGGTAGCTGCCCGCGGATCTTGACCGTGTCGAGTTTCGCCATCGTGGGAGTCCTTTGTAGGCCAGGTACATGAGCTCTGCCTTCGAGGAGCCTTCGCCAGGTTGCCGGGCCAACGTTACCTCGTCAGCTCGCAACGGCATCAAGGTCCTCACGGCTGGGCCCGAGTGGTCGGCGCCGTGGTCCCCGCTTAAAGTCGCGGCCCATGCCCG
>DAHWQF010000640.1 GCA_027334785.1 Acidimicrobiaceae bacterium | reverse complement strand
CGCAGCCCTGGTGAGCGTGCCCGCCCCCGATTCGAGAGCGCCCTTGCGGGCGGCCCCATTGGGCTGCTCTTGTTTTGCTTTCCCGTCTTGTGTTGCGGCGCCCCCATCGGCGAGCGCAGCCTTGTCAGCAACTTGCTTGGCCTTAGGCATCGTGAGACATCACCCTCCGCGGAGCCGCGAAGCCTACCATGGTGGACCTAGCAACAACGGCGGGTGCGGCGACATTCCCGCCCACCACCTTCGGCGGTCTGCCGGCGGGCCGGTCGGGGTCACCGGGGCGGACATCCGCGCGAAAAACCGACCGATGTGCGCCGGCGGAGGCCCACATCTGTCAGAAACCTGCGCGTTTTCGGGCCAAAACCTTGTAGATGTCCGGATGACGACTTCACGTCCACCGGTTTCCCGCGCGCGGCTTCTCGCGCGCGGTTTCTCGCGGGTCCTGGGCGCGAAGACAGCCGGGAGCGGGATTAGTTGCGGCGGCGGAAGCGGCCCAGGCCGCGCTCCTCGCTCAGGTCCTTTCCCTGGAAGAAGCTGTCCAAGGCGCGTTCATCGAAGGCGAGCGTGGCCGGTTGGGTGTCCTCGCCGGCTTTCTCTCCGCCGGGGCTCGAGGGGTGCCCTTCCAGGTCGTCCAAGAAACGTGGGTCCCACTGGCCACCGACGCTCTCGCCTTGGCCCCCTGCCTGCTCCCCTGCTCGAGGCCCGGTCGCACCCGCCCGGCCCTCATCGGGCGCGCTGGCATGCGCTGGTGCCTCGGGACCGGGCATCTCCGAAACCTCGCTCCCGGGGCCGGTGGCACCATCACCCTCGTCGCCGCGTACCTCGGTCGGCTGCTCACCCGGTAACACCACGGGCGGCTTGGGCGGAAGCGCCGGCTCGCCCGGCTGCTCCCCGACCAGGTCCGCTTGCTCGATTACCGCGGTCGCCTCGCGCAAGGCTGCCAAGAGCTGGCCCCGGTTGACATCCACCCAGCCCCTCAAGACTTCAGCCACACGCTGGGCGCTACGCAGTGCCTCCTCAGCCCTTTCCAGGTTGGACCGGGCCTCCACGACTTTCGTGTCGAAAGCGCGCCGACCTCGCTCTTCGGCTTCGGCCACGATGGCCTGGCCTTGGACCCGCGCTTCAGCGACTAGCCGCTCCGCCTCCTCCCGGGCTTCGCGCACAGCCTGGTCAGCCGTGCGCTGCGCCATGAACAGGACCCGCTTCAAGGTCTCGTCGTTGGCCGAACTGTCCTCCAATGCCTGCTCGGCGCGCTGGGCCCGGGCCTCGGCACGTTGGAGGCGTTGCTGCAGCTCCTCGGCGGCTACGGCGGCCTGCTCCAAGAACTCGTCCACGTCCTCTGGGTGGTAGCCGCCGCGCATTTTTTCACGAAACTGCACGTCACGGAACGTCTTCGGGATCAGTTCCATGCGCGAATGCTAACACTCCTCACGCCGAGCACCCGGCATTCCAGCACTTGGACGTGAAGTTGGGAGTGGCCCCGACGGTCAGATGACGACCAGCGAAAGGAGATAGGACGTGACCACGTACACGACGAGGAACGCGATCAGGAACGAGAGGTCGAACATCCCCACCGGAGGAATGATCTTCCGGAAAGGTGCGATCACAGGCTCGGTCACGACCGTCAACCAGTGCCGCACCCTGCTCATTGTCGAGCCGGGCTCGATCGGGAACCACGACAGGACCGCGCGTAGGAGCATCAGGAGCAGGTAGATCATCCCCAGCGTGTAGAGGGGATGGGTGGCCCACGTCCTCATGGCATGGCTCAGCGGTAGCCGCGCTCCTGGAGGCGCCTCTTTTCCTCCGCCGAAATCTCCACATTGGTCGGCGTCATCAAGAACACCTTGTCGGCCACCTTGTCCATGCTCCCCCCGAGGGCATAGGCGACACCGCTGCAGAAGTCGATCATGCGGTGCGCGAGCTCGCGATAGGCGTTGCCGAGGTTGACTATGACCGGTTGGCCGGTGCGGAAGCGGTCTGCGATCTCCTGGGCGTCGGCGAACTCGGTAGGCGCCACCACATGCACCTTGGCAGCCGGGCCCTGCGACCCAGCTGACTGGCCCACCGAGGGAGCTGGTGTAGCCAGGGGACGGATCGGAGCGGGCACCGGCCTCAAGTTGATGGTCGCGCCCTGCTCACGAGGCAACGTCCTCACCGCCGGCGAGACCTGCGCCGCCGGCTCTGCGACCTCTGGAGCCCTGCGCAGGGCAGGGGCTGGGACGACGTCCTCGTAGGGCTCGTAGTCTTCGTACTCTTCGGCGTCGGCCAAGCCGAGCCACATCAACATCTTCTTGCCCGTAC
>DAHWQF010000063.1 GCA_027334785.1 Acidimicrobiaceae bacterium | reverse complement strand
GAAGTGCTTGCCCACCTTGTAGCGGTTGATGAGCTTGCCCACCCTGAGGGCGATCTTGTCCTTGCCCCTGTAGGGCCGTTTCTCACGCTCGACGGCGGCTTTCACTTCGGCGAGGAGCGCCTCGGTGGTGGATGGTCGCGCGCTCCGTGCGCCCACCCCGTGAACAGTTACGACGTCGAGAAACCCGGTTATTGCGGGCTCGTCCACCCGATCCTCAGTGGCAGTCGGAGGTGTGCCACGCTGTGCAGGAGGGCAATGTCGACTTCGGCGGCGCAAAAGATGGCATCCTAGTGAAGCGGTGCAGGAGTAAGCCGCTCACCTCGCGCCAGTCCGCAACGATGCCAATATCGCAGGCACCGAAGATGGGGGCCGATGGGTCGTCGTTCACCGCGAGCACTGTGCCAGCACGGCGGACACCGGCCAGGTGGTTGGGCGAGCCGCTGATGCCGAATGCTATGTAGAGGCGCGGTGCGATGTTGCGCCCGGTGACCCCGAGTTGGCGTGAGCGAGGCAAGAAGCCTCGGTCGGTGACCTTCCTCGTCGCTCCGAGCTCGGCCCCAAGCGCCTCGGCCAGTCGGCGAACCTCGCCGTAGTGTTCGGGGCAGACTCCCAAGCCAACCCCGACCACCACGCTGGCGCGCTCGAGGTCCTCCATGTCGTCCTCACGCCACCGAGCGATGACTTCTACACGGCGTCGAGGGGTCGCGGAGAGCGACCTCGTCTCGGGCCGCCTGCCTCCCGGCCGAGCAATCGAGGCGGCCAGCGCGCCCGGCCGTACCGTCGCCATCTGGACCGCCGAGGTGGTGAGGATGGTGGCCATGGCTCCAGCTGCACCAGCCGGCTTCGTGCAGCGCAACCGGCCACCTGAAATCTCGATATTGAGCGCGTCGGCAACGAGACCGGCCCCTATGCGGGCTGCCACGCGGGCCGCCACTTCGCGGCTCCAAGGTGTGGCCGGGGCGAGGATAACCTCGGGGCCTACCTCGGCGGACCACGTCGCCAGCGCACGTGCGACGTCTTCCTCCACCTCGGCCCCCACGATCTCCAGGCTGGCATCGGCACCACCCGACCAGAGCTCCTCAGCTAGGCCAGCCTCACAAACGACCGCAGTAACCGAACCTCCGAGGTTGGCCGCAAGGCCGGCTCCCGCGCCCAGCAGCTCCTCTCCCAGGCGGGGACGCCCCGGCTCGACCAGTACCGCAACAACCGGGCCAGTACCAGGGTTGGCGACAGGCGCCACGGCTTCGTGGTGCGGGGGAAGGAGATGGGGCCCTACATCAGTACCGGTGAGGGCGCCGCGCGCAGCGAGCAAGGAGAGCGCTTGCGTGACCTGGGATTCGACCGGGCCGGTGCAGACGACACCGCTCCGCCGGTGGGAGAGGGGCACAACCCTCTCCACTCTGGTCGGGCTTCCGAGCTCGCCCCAGGGCCCGCCCACCGCAAGGTCCTCAGCGCGTCGGCGCACCACCCTATCTGGTACCACGGCATCGACCGCTGCCGAACCGGCTTTGGCCGGACGACAGCACCGCTCGGCCACTGCAAGCACCGCTGGGAGCTTCACCACGAGCTCGCAGCCGCCGTCGTCCTGCTCGCAGATCACACGGGCCGTGCGCGCCACGACATCGAGCTCGAGCGATCGAAGCGCCCCAGCAAAGGGGAGGTCCAACAGCTCCGCGAGCTGCGGGCCAACATGGCCGGTTTCAGCGTCGAGGGACGCCTTGCCGACGAGGAAGAGGTCGGCCGGCGGCCGGGACTCGACCAGGGAAGCTAGGGCACGAGCAGTGACCAGGGTGTCCGATCCGGCAAACGCGGGGTCGCTCAGAAGGACAGCCTCGTCCGCCCCGCAAGCAAGAGCCTCGCGCAGCACCCTCTCCGCGCTGGGCCGACCGAGGCTGACAACGCTACAGGTACCTCCGGTGGCACGGGCGACCTCGATCCCCTTGGCGAGCGCACGCCGGCAGTAGGCGCTCATCTCGAGGGCAACCCCGTCCCTCGAGAGCCGCCCGTCTCTACCTAGTGCGAGCGCCTCGGTCGCGGGCACCTGCTTTACTGCGACGACGATGTCCACTCTGTTCTCCTCTCTTCCCCCGCCTGGCTCATAGGGGGGGGCGCCTGGCCGACATGCGCCTCGCAGGCTGGCAGCCGCACGAGCACGCTCGCCCCGCCTTCTTCGAGGTTCCGGGCCTCGACGCTCCCCCCGTGGGCCTCGACGATCCGCTTGACGATCGCCAGCCCGAGGCCGGCACCCCTGCCGTTCCTGGGCCCGCCTGTCCTGGCCCGCGTGAACCGCTCGAAGGCCCGCGAGAGCATGTCCTCGGGGAAACCCGGGCCCTGGTCACGCACCTCGATCACTGCCGCGGGCCCCTCTTGTCTCACCAGGACCTCGACAATGGCGCTCCCTCCGGCGTGTTCTATGGCGTTACAGACGAGGTTGTCGACGACCTGTTGGAAGCGACCGGCGTCTACCGCGGCCGCGACTTCGGGATCGGCGTCGAGGGCGAGGGCCACACCCCCTGCATCAGCCACGGCAGCCAGAGACAACAGGCCTCGGGCCACCAACGGTTCGAGGTTCTGGGCGGCCACCCCGTGCAGTACCAGCGCCCCCTCGTCCGCCCTGGCGAGCAGGAGGAGGTCGTCGGCCAAGCGGCCGAGGAGCTCCACCTTCAGGCCAAGAACGTCGAGTGAACGGGCGATTTCCTCGTTGCTGCGGCCCGGTCGTCGCGCGATCTCGATCTCGGCCTGGAGCACGGCGAGAGGAGTGCGCAGCTCGTGGCTCGCGACGGCGACAAACTCCCTCTCGCGCCCGAGCGCTCCTTGCAGCCGGTCAAGGAGGCTGTTCAAGGTCTCGGCCAGCCGCGCGACCTCGTCGTGGGTGTGCGGCGCTGCCAAGCGGCGGTCGGGTAGAGAAGCGGAGAACTGCGCCGCTTCAAGGCGGAGCCGTTCGACGGGCCGCAGGGCCCGCCCCGCAAGCATGAGGCCGCCCAGGCTCGCCAGGACAACGAAGGCCGTACCGCCAACCAAGAGGAGGCCCTTCAGGCGGGACGTCGCGTTGTCCAGCTCGTCGAGGGAAGCCCCTACCACCAAGAGATAGCCTTTGCTCCCTCGTACCGGCTCGGCGAGGAGCAGGCGAGGGTTGCGCCAGCCGGGGCGCAGGCGCTGCACGAAGATCCGCCTGCTGACCGCGCGGTCGCGCTCGCGGCTTGTCAGCAGGGCCGTCGTGCCGGCTCGCACGGTAGTGAACTCGAGATGGCCCGATGAGGACAGCACTTGGACGACGCTTTGGTCCCTCGCCGGCTCGATAACCGGCGAACGCAGCCCAAGGTGGATGTGACCTGCAGAGATCTCGGTGACGAGGCGGGCAGAGCTGCGCCGGAGGGAGTCCTCCAGTGTCCTCCGCATACCCGAGGACAACGCTGCCGCGAAGACGGCCCCCCCTGCAGCGACCAAGAGGCTGGTCGCGACAGCAACGACGAGGGCGAGGCGCAGGCGGATCGGCACCTCGTGCCTAGCGCGGTGCTCGGAGCCGGTAACCGACCCTCGGGAGCGTGTCTATGTGGGAGGGCTCGCAGGGCGTGTCGAGTTTGCGCCGTAGCTTGCAGATGTGCTGTTCGAGCAAATTGGCGGACCTCCGCTCCTCTCGTCCCCACACCGCGCGCACTATCGCCTGGCGGCTGAGCACTATCCCCGGTCGGTTCATGAGGACGCTGAGCACGGCGAGCTCACGCCGGGACAGCTCGACTTCTCGTCCCTGCTGCCACACGCGCTGCGTGGCGAGGTCGAAGCGCAAGTCACCCACCTCGACGCTGCGCCCCTCCCGCCAAGCATCTCGCCGCATGATCGCGCGCAGTCGTACAACCAGTTCAGCGAGGCTGAAGGGCTTCACCAAATAGTCGTCCGCACCGTCATGGAAGCCCTGGACCCTGTCCTCGACCTCGCCGAACGCGCTAGCCATGAGCACAGGTACCCAGCACCCCGCAGCGCGCAGACGGTAGCAGACCTCTCGCCCGTTGAGACCCGGCAGGAGCAGGTCGAGCACGACGGCACCGGTACGGCCTGCCCGCAGCTCCGACGCGGGGCTCAGGAGCATCGCAAGGGCCTCATTGCCGTCTTGGGCCGTTTCGACCACGAAGCCCTCTTCGCTCAGGTGACGCTCGAGCGCCGAAAGCAACTCCTCGTCATCCTCCACGACGAGGACCCGGTCCATGGCCTGGAAGTACGCCTGACCCGGGCCGCTCCCTTCGGTCACCGCCGGGGCCACCTCAGGAGTTGACCCCGCTGTCCCGGCCGGCGACGCCGGCCACGATGTGGCGCTGCAGGGCGAGGAAGAGGACGACGATCGGCAAGAGAGCCAAGAGAACGGCAGACGTTAGCTCCCGCCAGTTGGCCTCGAAGGTCTGCATGTAGTGGCTGAGGGCGACCTCGATCGGCTGGATGGAGGTGGAGGTGGTCATGATGAGCGGCCACTGGAACTGGTTCCACGAGGTGATGAAAGTGAGGAGGGCGACGGTGACCACCGCTGGCCTGGCAAGTGGGACGGCCACCCGCCGTATGTAGCGCAGGTGGCCGACGCCTTCCAGGCGGGCCACCTCCCAGTAGGCCCTCGGTATGCCCTTGAAGAACTGCCTGAACAGGATGACGCCGAAAGTGCTGGCGGCGAAGGGGACGATCTGGACGGCGTAGGTGTTGAGAAGGTGGAGGTGGAGCGCGACGGCGTACTGGGGGATGAGCAGCGCCTGCGACGGCAGCATGATCACGGCGAGCACCATCATGAAGAACACGCCACGTCCTTTGAAGGAGAGCTCGGCCAAGGCGTAGCCGGCGAGAGCGGACGTGACGAGGACGAGCGCCACGGTCGTGCCGGCGACGAAGACAGTGTTCAACATGAACCTGGCCCAGTTGGTGTGCTCGAGTACGAACAGGAACGCGTCCGTGTGGAACTCGGGCAGGAAGTTCGGCGGGATCGCCAGGACGCTCTTGTGGCTCTGGAAGGCCGTGACCACCACCCAGTAAAGCGGGAAGGAAAACAGCACGGCTATGACCACGACGGCGGCCCAGCGGAGCACCTTGAAGGGGTCGAGCCACGTCGCCAGGCGCGGCTTTCGCGCGGTTCGCCTCATCGGTAGAACACCACCTTGTTCGAGATCCACTTCTGCACCAACGTGAGGAGGAGGATTATGGCGAACAGTACGAGCGCCATCGTCGATGCCAGGCTGAAGTGGTCGAAGGTGAAAGCCGTCTGGTAGACGAGGAGGGCGTCGGTCGTAGTCGAGAAGGCGGGCCCCCCGGCGCCCCCGTGAGGGCCGCCCGTCATCGCATAGATCTGAGAGAAGGCCTGCCAACTGTTGACGGTGGCCAGGATCACCACGAAAAAGGTGGTAGGCGAGAGCAGTGGCCAGATCACACGCCGGAATATCCGTCCCCGTTTTGCCCCGTCCAGACGGGCGACCTCGACGAGCTCACGGGGCACGTTGGCGAGGCCAGCGAGGAAGATGATGACGTAGAGGCCGAGCGAGTGCCAGAGGCTGTCTATCATCACCGCCGGCAAGGCCCACTGGGTCGTGCTGAGCCAGCCCAGCGCGGGCAGGCCAACTGATTTCAAGACGAAGTTGGCCAGGCCGAACTGCGGGTTGAAGATCCATACCCAGATTATCGAGGTTGCTACGACCGGGGTGACGTGGGGCAGGAAGACCGCGGCGCGCCAGACGCCACCCCGGCGTGCGGTCACGGCTTCGCGGAGCACGAGGGCTACCCCGAGCGAGAGCAGGACGGTCGCCGGGATCATGACCAGCGTGTAGTAGCCGCTCGTCGCGATCGAGCGGAAGAAGAGCGGTTGGGCAAAAAGGCGGCGGAAGTTCTCCAGGCCGACAAACTGAGTTGCAGAGGACAGGACGCCCCAGTGGAAGAACGAAATATAGACAAGGTAAGCGGCAGGGATGAAAAAGAAGACCGTGAACACTGCCATTGCCGGGAAAAGGAGCCCGTAGGCTACGAGGTGGTCTTTAGCCCGGCGGAGCGCGGGGCGGGCCACGCCGGCCACCCTCGGTGCTCCCGACGGGGGTAGGGACCGGCCGATCGGCGGGGCTTGCTCGATTGTCGTCATTTCTTCACACGCTCCCCACTGTCAACGTGCATGACACGCCCACGGCACGCATCAAACGTCTACCGAAGTACGGTCGCGTGCCACGCGCTCGGTGATGCGCGCACCGGTGCGAGCATCGAAGAGGTGGACGTGCTCGGCGTGCGCACTGAAGGCAACGCGGTCACCCCGGCGGAGCCCGGCGCTCGTCTCCAACTTGGCCACGAGGCTGCGTTGGCCGGCCCCATGGAGCTTGGCGTGGACGAGGACGTGGCTGCCCAGGTTTTCGACGACGTCGACGCGGCACTCGACGCGCGCTGGCCAAGGCCCGCCCTCGGGCAGCAGCTTCAAGTGCTCTGGACGGATCCCGACGACCACAGAAGCGCCCCCGCCTACGTGGTCCCCCCAGGCCTCCCCGGAAAGGTGCACCCCCCCGGCAGCAGCTGCCTCGCCCCAGAGCGGGCCTCGGAGCTCCCAGAGGTTCATCCCGGGTGACCCGAGAAAACCGGCAACGAAAGCGGTCCCGGGTTTTGCATAGACGTCCCCCGGCTGGCCAGCCTGGCAGATCTTGCCCTCGTGCATCACAACTAGCTGGTCGGCGAGGGTCAGCGCCTCCCCTTGGTCGTGAGTCACGTAAACGGTGGTGACAGGCAGCTCGTCATGGAGCCGGCTCAGCTCCATGCGCATCTTCTCGCGCAGGTTGGCGTCCAGGTTGGACAGCGGCTCGTCGAGGAGGAAGACGTCCGGGTCGCGCACGAGCGCACGTCCGAGGGCGGCGCGCTGGCGCTGGCCGCCGGATAGCTCTTTGGGACGGTGGTCGAGAACGTGGTCGATCTCGAGCAACCGTGCGATCTCGAGGACGCGGGCGCGAACTTGCGCACGGGCTTTGCGGCGCGAGCCGCGGCCACGCTGTGACTCGAGGCCGAACGAGAGGTTGTCGGCGACTGTCATGTGCGGGTAGAGGGCGTAGTTCTGGAAGACCATGCCCACGCCCCGGCGCTCGGGCGGCTCGTGGTTCATGAGCCGGCCGTCGAAGTACATCTCGCCGGCCGTGACCTGCTCCAGGCCGGCTATCATGCGCAGCGTCGTGGTCTTGCCGCACCCAGACGGCCCGAGGAGGACGACGAACCGGCCTTCCTCGATCACAAGGTCGATGCCGTCGACAACGCGCTGGTTGCCGTAGGCCTTCACAATGTCGTGCAGCTCAACGCGTGCCATGCTTCCCCCGCATGCTCAAAGCCCGTGCACGTGGCCGAGGGCGGTGCCGAGGCCGAAGGTGACGGCTGCTGCAGCAGCGCACACCCCGACCTGGCGGGTCGCGGACCGCCACCACGAGCGGCCCGTAAAGATGCCGAGCGCCGCTCCGACTGCGGCTGCCGCTGTCGTGCTGAAAAGGACCGCAAAGGCGACCGCCGCGCCGCCGGTCGCCAGGAGCACGGCGGAGAGGGGGACGAGCGCCCCAAGGGCGAACGACGCGAAGGAGGCGACCGCCGCACTGACGGGCGAACCGAGCTCGCCCGGGTCGATCCCGAGCTCCTCCCTGGCGTGGGTGTCGAGGGCGCGCTCCGGGGTCGCCATCATCTCGGAGGCCAGCACTTGGGCGAGCTCGGCCGTGACCCCTCGGCGCTCGTAGATCATCACGAGCTCCTGGCGCTCGCCTTCGGGATGGCTCGCGATCTCCGTGCGCTCGACGTCGAGCTCCCTCTCGAGGAGCTCGGCTTGGGCGCGCATCGAGATCAGCTCCCCCGCGGCCATGGAAAGCGCCCCTCCGAGCAGGCCTGCGATCCCAGCCAAGCGGACTGCGACAGCGGCCGGGTGGGCCCCTTCCATCCCGAACACGAGCGAGGCGTTCGAGACGAGGCCGTCGCTCACCCCGAAGACCGCCGCCCGGGCACCGCCACCGCGGATGTCGCGGTGGCGATAGGCGGGGGCGTGCAGCTCGTTGGGTGCCTCGCTGGTACCGAGCGCGGTCATGGGTGCCAACTCAAAGCTCGCTCGCGCCCGTCATGTAGGAGTCGCCCTGCTTTTGGAGCGTGGCGAGGGCGGAGGCCACTGGTTCCTTACCGGTCACGGCGTTGAAGAACTCGGCGTCAAGAGACGCCTGCACCTCGTTGTAGCTGTCGCTCACCGGCCTCGGGACCGTGTAGGGGGACTCGGCGGCCGCGAGGGACGCCTTCAGGCCCGGGTGGGTGGCCAGGTAAGTCGCGGGTATAGCGGCGATGCCCGCCCTCGTCTCTGGGGCGAAGCCCGTCCTTTCCGCCCACAGTGCCTGCTGAGCCGGCTCGAACCACCACTGGACGAAGGTCCACGCCGCTTCGTCCTGGGCGTGGCTGTGGCCCTTGGGCAGCACGAAGCCGAGCCCCTGGGCTATGTTGGCCGCGTGGCCGGCCGAACCGGCCGGCTCGACGAACGCGCCGACGGGGAACTTGCCCGCCACCGCGTCCAGGACCTTGGCGTAACCAGCCGAGGTCCCGTCGATCATGGCCATCTTGCCTGCTGCGAGGTCCTCCCTAAGCGTCGTCCCGTGGTGGAACTGAAGCTCGTTGGCCGCGTAAAGGGAACGGAAGTACGAGAACGTGGCCTTCGCAGCCGGGCTCTCGAAGTCGACCGCATGGCCAACGCTGTTGCCCCCCTTCAAGAGGGTGCCGCCGTTGCTCATGATCGCCGGCAGGATGTGGGCGGAGGAGTCCTTCCACCCGATCGGGATCACCCCGAGCTTCTTCAACTTGGCTGCGGCGGTTGCCAGCTCAGCCCACGTAGCCGGTGCTGACGTGATGCCGGCCTTCTTGAAGAGAGCCTCGTTGTAGAAGACTTCCGAGAGCTTGAGGTCTGCCTCCAGCCGGTAGTGCTGGCCCCCGACCTCGCCGTTTTTCCACACGGCCGGGAGCATGTTTTTCGCGTTGACGACACTGCTGTTTTTCATGAAGGAGTTCCAAGGTACGAGGGCGCCCGCTTTTACGTAGATCCCGTCGTAGTGGCTGATCTCCGCCAGGACGGGCGCGTCGCCGGCCGGCAGTGCGGCCTGCAGCTTCGTCGAAGCCTTGGTCACGACTATGGTCACCTTGACGCCGGGATGGGTGGCGTCGAACTTGTCCACGAGGGCGGTCATGGCCCCCCCGACGGGCCCTCCGTTGTGGGACTCCCAAAGCTGTACGGCCAGGGAGGCGGAGCGGCTCCTCGCTCCCGTTGGGTGGGCCAGCACCGGCGTGGCTTGGGCACTCGTGGCGGCACACGCCAGGAAAGCTGCCGCGCCGGCCGCGAGCACGCCGGCCCGAAGCGACAGCGCCCTAGTTGACCTGTTGTTTGCAGTCTCCGCCCGAGGGTCTTCACGCCTGTGGCGGCAGTCGGCACTTATCGATCGACTGTCATCGTCGTTGTGGCTACAAGCCTGGTTTGTCATCGTCACTCCTGTCCTGGTGCCTACAGAGCCGGGTTGCCGGAACGCCCTTTGGCGAGCGCCGCCAGGCACCGTAACAGGGCGGGTTTACCGCAGGTTTACATCCCTGCGACCCAACAGTGAACTCTCCACTCGGCCGGTGACCGTATGCTGAACAGTCATTCAGGACGGCTCCTCCTTGCAGGTGCCGCCCCTGGCCGCGGGGCTGCGCCGACCGGGGCGTAGATGCGCTACAAGCGCCTATTTGAGTCGCACTAGCCGGGGGCAAGTCGGGCTAAGGGGTGGCTGTCGTCTAGTGCTGCGTCCGGGGACCTTCGCTCGGGTACTTTGCCGGGGACGCCTCCCTCCGGCCCGGGACCCCGGTCACAACCGGGCGAAAGTTGCCTGTCATGGCGCGCTGCCATTTGGCCAGCCTTTTACCTCCCGGTCACCGTTCGTTTACCGTGACTTCGCTTGGCGGTCAACTCCGCAGCCGACACTGTGGAAATCGTCACGAAACCGCTGCTCGGGCCGGGCTCAGCGCCGGGGGCGACGGGCCGCGACGCGCCGGGCCCTCCATGGGCCGGCCCGGCGAGGACGGCCCGCCCCAAAGTGGGGACCGCCGTGCTGGTCGCCCACCCCCTCGGGATGGGCGCAGTACCTGCCGACCTGGAAGGCTCGGGCTTCGAGGTCGTGGTGGCAACAGATGCCAGGACGGCCCTCGCGGCCGCAGGCGGAGGGCAAGCCGACGTAGCAGTGGTGGACGGGGGCTTCGAGGACGACGGCTTGTCGTTTTGCGAAAGGCTTTGGGCCGCGGTCCCCGGCTTCCCAGTGCTCTTGACCGGCCCCAACGACGAGGACCAGATCACTAGCGCCCTCGCCGCTGGCGCCGACGATTACATCGTGCTCCCACTGCGGCCAGCAGAACTGGTGGCGCGGGTGCGCGCCGTCTTGCGGCGCGCACCGCCGAGGCCGCCTCCGCTCGGCCCGGGCCAGCGGGTGCTCCAGGTCGGTGACGTACGCCTGGACCCGGCGAGGCACGAGGTGTGGCTCCGCTCGGAGCGCGTCCACCTTCCCTTACGTGAGTTCGAACTGCTCCAGCTCCTAATGGAGAACTCCGGCATCGTGCTCCCGCGGTCGAGCCTCGTCGGGAAGCTCTGGGGCCCATATGCCCCGCTCGACAGCACGAGCCTCGAGGTCCACATACGGCGCCTCCGCTCCAAGCTCGAAGACGACCCCGGGGACCCCAAGCGCATCACGACGGTACGAGGCGTCGGCTACCGCTACCAGGGAAAACGCTGACAAGAGCGAGGCCGCTCCAGATTTCACCAGAAGATGGCCCCGCTGTTGCCAATCGTTTACTTGGAGTTCAACTCGGCCTCGTAGCCTCTCGTTACCGTGAACCTGACGAGCCCTTCGCCGGCCGGTAAGGCACTATGACCTCGGTACGGGCCCCGGCCACCGCCGCTCCCCGTAGGGCCGACGTCCCAGCAATCGTGGAGGCTGGCGTCCGGGGGGTGCCCATGCAGGTCCAAGACCTCGCTCTCGGGTTCGGCTCGGCAACGGTCCTTTCGGGCCTCGACCTCGAGGTGAGAAGGGGCGAGATCACGGCGTTGATCGGCCCGACCGGGTCCGGCAAGACGACCTTTCTCCGGTCGCTCAACCGCATGAACGACAAGGTGGCCAAGCACTGGCACCGGGGCGACGTCCTGCTAAACGGCGCCAGTATC